>CAZALJ010000143.1:0-5550 GCA_964485715.1 uncultured archaeon | reverse complement strand
TCCTTGGTGAATGGTGAAGGATCGATAGAAAAATAAACTACCTGGCCTGGAGTAATAGTATTAAGAGTCCAATTATGTAATGTGGATTCATTTGTTAAAATTCCAGTTTGAGGAATTCCATGCCTTATAATGCTTGCATTTTGAAAATCTATGTTTTCTTTAAGGAGATTCAAGGTGGTTTCTGAAACAGAATTAGTGAAAAATGAAGAGGAATGAAGGGTTAGGAGATTAAGAGCTATGATTACAAAGAGAAGAACCTCGAGCTTTTTGAACCTAGTTTTCATACGCTAAACTTCTTAAAATTGAGTTAAAGAAAGTTGAAATGAGAAGCTCATTTTTTAAGTTACAATATGTCGTTATAGTACACTATCTTGGCATACTAATTATAATAGATAAATCAGTTATTATGAATTGAATTATTAAGCTTTTATATATTAGTATTAAAATTGACATTCTTTCCTTTTGATTAACTTTATTATTGAGTACGGGGAATTTATACCTAGCGGATTCAAACAGAATCTATTTTGAAAACAACCATATTTGAATAACTTCAGAATAAGATATTCAGGTTTGGAAAAAATGTGAGTAAAAGTATTCGGGTCTTTAAGAAGAGACTTCAAATTTCTCAGAAAAAATGGAACACAGTTCAAAGCCATTCATTAAGAACTGTAAATGCCATTTTAACCATTCTTTCGAGATTAAACTTGACACACCATCCTGATGCCTTTTCAAAGGCATTATTATCCAAGTTTACTGATATTCCAGACCGGCTAGCATATCATCTTGCAGAATTGATAAACAAAAATATTACAGATCTATATGCTTTCTTGGAACAATTTTCGGATATCGTTCGCGAAATGAGGAAAATAGAGAAAATTTTTCGATTAGATTTTTCCTTAATGGCTAGAAAGCAAGTTACAGGAGTAACCAACGCCTGGTCTCACGATCTCGAGATCATTGAACAAGCTGAGAGGACTATCCAAGAAATTGTAGATATGTACGAGACTGAGCTCACTCTTCGAAAGCATTTAATAAAAGAAATTCAAGAATCAAGTTGTTTACGGCCGCTAATGATCACTGTTTACCTAGTTCTCTGGACATCAGAGATCTACATAGAACCTACAAGGATTCATGAGCTCATTGAGGAATTCACACATGTAGAAAAAGTGTGTGAACGTGTGTTCCAACAGGATTCGTATAATTCAGTTCAAAAATCTCGATGATACTTTTTCTTCAAGGGGAACTAAAAATTTTGGTAATTATGTAATATTCTCTAACTTGCATGAAAATCTGCTGTCTTTAGAATGCTACTTATAGACCCATTGTGAAATTCTTTAACTAATAATCCTTGAATTTTATCGTTAACAGCGTATTCAGGTTCACCATTCTCTAATAGTTTTTTCACTAAATTCATGGATGCTGCCAAGTCCTCTCGAGCATTTTTTTCAAAACCGGCTGAGCAAATAGCAACACCTCGTAATTGAGAATTTTGTGGTCCAACTTGTGATTCAAATACACATCGTTTATCTCCAGCCGTTAAATGGTCAGGGGTATGTCCAATTAAGTCAGAACTCATTGATTGGATGGCAGAAAAAAGACCTGTATACAAACAAACTTCCTGTCCAGCTGGACGGTGGCTCGCGAATAAAGGAAGCCCACCGTCGTCGAAAATGTATATCTCTGAATCGGAAAATATCTGATTTAAAACGTTAAAACGCTCGTCTTCATCAGATGTCTCAGAGAACACTGAGTTTGCAGAGGTTCTTTTGTTTGAAGTTTCACATGAAGTGAGTGTTGGGGTTAAAGAAGTAAGAAAATCAGTTGTAGAGGATTTAGACGTATTTTTCTCTATTGGATGAGAATCAGTCAGAATAAGCACAATATTATAACCTGTCACGCAAGGATCAATTGCATTAGAAAAGTGTATTTCAAATTCTTCTCCAAAGGTATTTGCAATTTGTTTGGATGTATCGCTCATTGTTTTGAGACTAAGAGGTTTTGCAGATTTCACAGATAAAAATATCATTTCTAGCCCTTCGAGTTTTTCAGGCAACGCTGCTACTAATTTCTCACCAACCTGGTCAATAGAATCTCTTATTGTGACATCCAAGTCATTTGAAGATGATATTCCATAAAATAATGATTTAGAATTACTAAAAATACGAATTAAATTGGAAAATGAAACCCCAAACCCCGAGGACGGTGTAAAGCTTGATATTATGCTATCTAAGAGAGCTAATAAGTTCCAACGACCTTTTTCATGAGAGCAATCAAAATGAAAATAACATTCACCGAATAAATCTCTTTGATCGGATTGTAAACCTTTTCCTGTATCAATAAATATTGGAATAGAACCAGAAAATTCAATAGAAGCCAATATCGCTCCTAAGACTCTGAAAATTCCCTCTTCTGAGGAATTGAAAATGAAAATTAAAAAAAAAGAATTCAATAAACTACACACTTGTGGTATCATTTTTTCAGAGTCAAAAATTACCAATTGATCGCACAAATCAGTCGTATGGGAGGTACTAGTGGTTAAAAGCAATAAAGGAAGACGGGTTTCTTCTTTTGGGGCCAAATAGTCGTTAATTATCTGTAATTCAGATGACAAATCCTCTCCAACGCATATTATTTTCCCACGAGGTCGGAAATATTCCAATATTGAATTTCTATCTGATTGTGATTTCAAAGCGGATTTCTCTTTCATTTATTAGATGAAACAACCCCTTTCTGATATTTTCTTACAGAAGGGGAATTTCAAATGGCAGGTGATTACAATCTCTAATAGGCTCTTCAATAACCATATTATGTGGATTATACAAGTCATATCTGCCTTCCTAATTATTTATCCCATTATATTCAGAGGATATAATTAATCATCATTTTGTCAGCAATGTAATTTCGAAGCACATGAAATTCTTCATATATAACAATGGGTATTCCTTAATTTAAAAGATGGAGAAAATTAATAGCCAGAACAAGTCTCAGTGAAACCGACTGTTTCCCAAACATGTGTAGCATCTTTTGACAACAATTTAACTATCTTTATCTGGGTTACAATATTACTAATTCACAGAAACTTTAAATTTCTTCCACCATAGATCTAGGTGAAAACGATAATCAAATCTAGGTCTATTACAGATTATTCTCATTCACCGCTAATTAAACATAGTTCACTCAATATGGCAACATGAAGTGGATAGAATTATTCATATACCAATTTTCTCTCCCTTTAACAAAATTTGGTAGGTTATAATGGCATTTGAAATCAAAAAATGTGAAGGTTGGGGGCGAACGGGGATAGCTTTTAGAAAAGGAGGTTTTATCACACCAAATATTGTAATACCCCGTTTCTTTAAACATGATTCTCATCTTAAACAATATCTTTTACGTACGTCTATTAAGTGTCAGGAGAGCTTGATACCATCGTCGCTTAGAGTTAGTTATGAAAGTTCAAAGACACAAGAGAATACAGATACAAACCTTTTTCCTCCATGTTTCATTTATCCTTCTTTACAAATGCAAGGGAAGTCTTTAGAAGACGTTACTTGTTTTGATGATTTATTTCCTGTAAACATAAGGGAAAATTCTGGCTCAAGGGTATCGTACCATCTTATCCCCTGGGATTTACCCACAATCTACTTGAACCAATATGATAAATACTTGCATACTATTAATAAATTTGAAGATCCAGAATTAGATAATGAAACTAATTTAGTGCTGAATCTACCATTCACACCTGAATTCCTTGAAATTGATCTCCCATCTCTGAGGTCTCCTGCAATTGCTGCGGTAAGCCTAGGAGATATCTCCTCTTTGTTAACACATCCAACACTTTTAATTAGATATTTAATCAATGTAAAATTGTGGATTTCCCCTAATATAATGCTATACGCTCCTGGAGTCCCCTCGAGCTACATTCCAATCTTAGTGTACTTAGGTTGTGATTTATTTGACTTATTATTTACGGAAATGCACTCAACGAAAGCCATTCCACAATCAGATCTAATTCTTGAACAAAAAGCTACAAAAGAGTCTTTTTTACAGATTCTAGGTCTTACTAGAAAATCTCTTGAAATCAGTAAATTGAGAGATTTAACAAGAATTTTTGCAAATTCTTTTCCTCCTCTAAAGGCATTATTAAGAATTAGCGACACACAGATACCACTAGAAGAGGGGACTCCACTTTATGGATCTAGTACCCTTTTCTGTACTGATGAAACGGATTTCACTCGTCCTGAAGTCACACGCTTTCGTGAACGCGTACGAACTCGTTATACCCTACCCTCTCACATTACAGGGATCATTTTTCTTCCATGTTCAGCAAAAAAGCCATATTCCAAATCAAGGTCACACATGCTTTTTCGGAATATTATTCGTCGAAATATGAAAGGAAAACGGCATTCAGTTGAAGAAGTGATTCTAACTAGTCCTTTGGGGATTGTACCACGAAATCTTGAGTATTCCTTTCCAGCAGCCCATTATGATATTCCAGTGACGGGTAAATGGAGTAATATAGAGAAAAAGCATCTTACAGAAGATCTTAACGATTTTTTAAGCAAGATAAATACGTCCATTCCTCTTCTTGGATTTGTTAAAGGAACAGAAAGCGAAATCTTGAGAAAGGTTTGTGAACAACAAAATCGTTCGATATATTTAATGACGCTGGATGTAACGTCATTAACCTCTAAAGAAGCTCTTCGTGAATTTTCTATCCTTCTCCAGGAAATTTTCCTTAACATTTCTCTTGAACCTAGAGTTCCTGCTCAGTTCACTTTTTTAAGAGCTATAGCTGATTTCCAGTTTGGAAAAGGAGTTGGATCAGTTCTTATTCCTGATGAAGCTAAGATTTTTGGACGAAAAGAGCTTGGACTTCGAGTTCAATTAAATAACAAACATCTTCTTGCATTTCGTCCAGAAACAGGATATTTGACCTTATCTCTCACAGCAGGTGAACTGTTGTTAGGTCTCACTCACAATGTAGTTACATTTGATGGTCAGAAGATTAAGGGTTCTACTATTTTTTCAAAAGCCATAACTATGGCGGATTTGGAGATTCGGCCAAATGATGAAGTTCTTGTTACCGATGAAAACGGTGAATTGTTAGCTGTTGGTACCACACACCTCCCAGGGGATCTCTTAGTTAAAATGAAACAGGGGAAAGGGGTTACCATACGTCAAAAGGTGAAATGAGATGCCTCAACATACAAACCACCTATTAGCTTCAACCATTTTCAATCTACGTCAAGAATATTTTAACCAACAAAATAGTGATTTTCAACCAAAATTATGGCTGAACACTACCGAAACAAAACAAAACTTTGTAATTACCATGGTAATCCCTACACGGGGGTGTAGTTGGGCCTTATCGGAAAGTGGAGGGTGTTCTGTTTGTGGTTATGTGAATGATTCCTCCCATAACCAACCTATCCCAGTACAAAGAATTCTTAAGGAAATTAATCGTTCTTTAAGTCATATTGACTCTAAAAAACCCATTGAGTTTAAACTGTATAATTCAGGAAGTTTTTTTGATGAAAATGACGTTCCACG
>CAZALJ010000142.1:0-5551 GCA_964485715.1 uncultured archaeon | reverse complement strand
AATGGATGCATCCCTGCTGTGGTAAAAAGAACTGTAGGATCATTCTCGGGCATAACTGATGCAGAAGGGATGATAGCATGGTCTTTTTCTTCAAAGAATTGAAGAAACATCCTTCTTAATTCATTCGATTCCACAGGAGGTTCACATCACTGTTTTACGTTCATTAAGAATCGTTTGTCGCGATTTAATAAATTCTTGTCTCTGAATATTAGTGAAATCTTAATCATTTTCTATTGGTGTTGGGAGAAGAGAAAAAAGAGATAATATCAATTCAGTTCTTTTAAAGAATGAATTCGATAAAAGGAATTGTCACTTTTGGATATCTATGATAATTTCTCTTATTCTATCATAAGGATCTTGAATTTTCCAATCTTTCGAAAATCCTTCTTGGGTTGTTTTAAAGTCTAATTTTCGCGCTAATACCTCTTCTTTGATTAGTGATGAATAATTTTTGATGATTTCAATGATTTCTGGATCAGCTTTAGGAATATTTACTGTTATTTCAGCATCATATTCAAGTTCCATGTCTTTTCGCATTGATTGGATTCGCCGAATCAGGTCACGTACGAATCCCTCGTGAATCAAATCCTCTGTCAATTCTAATTTTAAGAATAGATCACCACGGGTAAAAGAAACCCCACTAAATCCCTCTCGTTCTGTAATTCTGATTTCAAGATCATCTTTATGGATTTCAAAATTGATTCCATCGATTGTTATCTGATAAATTCCATCCTGCGCAATTTTATCAGCAATTTCTTTTGCTAGCTGTCCCTTTTGGTTTCTCATCCAGTTTGCGACAACATTAGCGTTCTTTTTGAATTTTGGTCCAAGTTGTTTGAAGTTGGGAGAGAGAATAATTTCTTGGAATTCTAGGGGGTCATCCGTGAAGCTTATATCCTTGACATTCAGTTCTTGAAGGATAAGATCTTTCAATGTTACAAGGGCTTCTTTCCCTTCTGCATTAGTAACAAAAATAACTTGGGGTAAAGGCCAGCGTGCTTTTAATCCTTTTTGAGCACGAATAGCTCGCCCATTAGTAATTGCATCCCGTGTAATTTTAACCAAAGTTTCAATCTTAGGATTAATCAGTTGATCTTTTAATTCTGGAAAGCTTTCTAGGTGAACACTTTCTAATCCAAGTCCTTGACTAGTAACCAGGATTTGATACATTCTTTCACTTAAGAAAGGCAAAATTGGAGCAAGGGTCTTAGCTAGGGAGTGAAGGATTTCATTGAGTGTGGAATAGGCAGATTTCTTGGAAAGACTTAGTTCTTTTTCCCAGAATCGTCGGCGAGATTGGCGAATCCACAAATTTGAGAGATCACCATTAAGAAAGGTCTGGAGCGTTTTAATCACTTGATGGATTGATAAATCATCAAAACCTTGGTGAATTTCTTTAAGTGTATTATTGTATCGTGAAAGAATCCATTGATCTAAGATGGGACGATCCTCTGGAGAAACTTGATATTTCTTATCATTTGGGGAATATTGGTCAAGGTTAGCATAAGTAACAAAGAATAACAGAACATTCCATAAGGGAAAAATGAAATCTTTCATACTTTCCTCTATAAGATTCAGTCCAAATCGAACATCATTCCATGTGGGAGTACTGAAAAGCATCCAGCGAGCGGGGTCAGCTCCATATTTTTCGAAAACTACTTTTGGAGCAATAACATTCCCCCTTGACTTTGACATTTTCTTTCCCTCCTCATCTTGGGTATGACCCATCGTTAAACACGTTTTAAACGAAATATTATCGAAGACTACGGTTGAAATTGCATGAAGCGAATAGAACCATCCCCGTGTTTGGTCGATAGCTTCAGTAATAAAATTGACTGGAAAATGACTTTGAAACTCTTCTTTATTTTCAAAAGGATAATGCCATTGAGCAAAAGGCGCTGCTCCTGAATCATACCAACAATCAATTACATATTCTTCTCGAGTAGATTTTTCGTTACAGGAAGGACATTTGACAGTAATCTGATCAACATATGGTTTATGAAGAGAAAAGTTATCTGGTAATCCCCCCTCAGTTAATTTGTCAAGTTCTTCTCGACTGCCAATAGCAAATTCATGTCCATTATCACAAGTCCAAATAGGGAGAGGGGTTCCCCAATAACGAGAACGGGAGAGTGCCCAGTCTTTAAGTTCATCAAGAAAATTACCAAACCGTCCATTTTTCAGATGTTTGGGCATCCAACGTATTTGTTGGTTTAATTCTTGGATACGCTTCCGTAATTGACTCATTCCGATGAACCATGATTCTATAGCATAATAAAGTAACGGAGAATCACATCTCCAGCAAAAAGGGTAAGTGTGGGTGATTGTTTTCTCACGTAAGAGCTTATTTTCTTGCCTCAATTTTTCCATGATATGAGGATCTGCTTCTTTAACATGCATGCCTCCAAAGTCAGGCATGTCCTTAACAAAAGTTCCATCTTCTAAGACTGGATTAAACATCTCGACTCCAATCTCTTGACAGAGTTCATAATCTTCAACACCAAAAGCAGGGGCACAATGAACAATACCAGTTCCTTCATCCATTAAAACAAAGTCTGCATCAGTTACAAAGTGAGCTTTTCCAGTTTTTTTGGTAGCAGTATATGGAAAGAGAGCTTCATATTCCATTCCAATTAGCTCTTTTCCCTTAAATTCTCGAACAATTGGCTTTTCCTCTGGAAAAACTGGAGATAATAATTTTTTAGCAAAAATTAGGAATTCATTCTCATGTTCCACTTCAATGTAGGTTTCATCCTTAGCTATTGCTAATACTAAGTTCGATAACAGCGTCCAGGGAGTGGTCGTCCAAGCTAGAAAATAGCGATTTTCTTCTCCCTTGACTTTAAACTTGATATATATACTTGGGTCCTGGGTTTCTTGGTATCCTTGAGCAACTTCATGAGACGAGATCGGGGTGCCACATCTTGTACAGTAAGGAATAACTTTATATCCTTTGAATAAGAGTTTATCCTCATATATCTGTTTTAATGACCACCATACTGACTCAATGTACTCCTCTGACATGGTAATATAAGATCTCGACATATCAAGATGAAATCCAATTCTAGTGGACATTTCCTCCCATTCATTGACATATCTTAAAACAGATTCACGGCATTTGGCATTGAATTTCTCAATCCCATAAGCTTCAATGTCATCTTTCCCTTCTAATCCTAATTCTTTCTCTATTTCGATTTCTACAGGTAATCCGTGACAATCCCATCCACCTATACGTGGAGTAACATGGTGGCCTGTCATTGTTTTATAACGTAAGAAAACATCTTTTATGGCACGGGTCAGAGCGTGGCCCATATGAGGATGTCCATTGGCTGTTGGTGGGCCTTCTACAAAAACATATGGTGAATTATCCTTGGAAGCTTCTTGTACCTTTTTTTCTATTTCATTTTTTCTCCAAAAGTCGAAAATAGCCTCTTCTTGGGTTGGAAGATCAGGAGTTGCAGGTAAAGTAGGAAATTTCACACATGATACCTCAATTTGACGAAAATTGGTGTTTGGCTTATACTTTTGCCCCTAAAAAAAGGGTAAAAAAACTTTAGGGACGATATTTGATTGATTTTCGCTCGAATAGCAAATATTTTTCAAGTATCAAAGACCTTTCGCCTTTGAGTCAAACCAAATATGATAGAATATTTCCTAAAAAGGTTCAATCTTCTTCAGAATGAAAATGGAGACTGACTCCATCATGTTTTTTATCAAAGTTCTCCTTTGAGCTGATTATTATGTCTGAAAGTGCCCAAAAAACAATAAACGTCGTTGAAAAGGTCTTTGACAGTAAGTATGTGGAAATCCCATTGTGTATTTCCATTATTACTGGTGAGGGACTCGAATTATACTCTACAGCTACCTGTGATCCTGCTGAAATGGAATCAACCAATATTTTAGGACTCGTTGCATTCGAGGAACTGAAATCCTCCTTTAATGAGCGAACCGACGAGGAAATCAATATCTTGATTTTCCGTACTGCTGATAGAGAGTGTTATATAGCCCCTGTGGCCGTAGATATTTTTATGGTCGCTGCCGCACGTTCTGGCGACGTTGGCCACGTGATGCCGCTGCTAGATGGTTTGAGTGCACAAGTAAAATTTGAATTGGCTAAGTTGGAAAATTGAGGTATTCATCATGAACGTTGAACATCTTCGAACAGTTGCAGAAGAAGCAGCTAGGATGGCAGGATCATTTTTGCGTCTATTGTCATTTGAAGGTCTGCAGATCTTCCGAAAGGGTAAAAGTGATATTGTTACGAATTTTGATATGGAATCTGAGCGATTAATCAAGAATCACATTCGTATGCACTTTCCTGACCATCTACTCCAAGCTGAAGAATCAAAGATTGATCTCAAAACGCTCCCTGATAATGTCATCTGGTTTATTGACCCTTTGGATGGAACAAAGGCTTTTTTAAGAGGAAATTTCGCCTTTGTATGCTTATCCATTGCAGCTTGGGATAAATCAGGAGTGCTAGCAGGTGTTGTGTATAATCCCTTTACTGATATGCTTTATTCTAGTGCAAAAGGAGGGGAAGCTCGCTTAAATGGAAATCCTCTTCAACCACCTTATACTTGTTCTATCGATAAAGCCCGTCTCCTCATTGATTTCTCAAAAAGTATTTCTGATTCCATTCAGAGAGAATTGGCAATAGCTGATTTAACAGGTAAAATTGGACGATCGTATCGCCTTGGTGGAGGCATCTCACAACATTTAATGTTGATTGCTCAAGGCACACTCAATGGTGGATTATTTTGGGGGTCTGGCCGAAAAGGCTATTACTGGGATATTGCTGCAGCAGCACTCATCCTCCAAGAGCTTGGTTTTGAATTTACAAATCTAGAAGGAAAACGAATTCATCCCTCTGACCAAGTTTTTGACCGACTTTTAGTAGGAGCCCCGTCATTACATCAGCAATTATTGAAATGGGTAGTTGACTTGAAAGAATTACAATAAAGTCCTGCAATTTTACGAAATAGGACGAAGAGCCAATCTATAGAATACTTCCCCATTTATGTGATATTCATAGACTATAAAATCTTCTGAACGTGCTAATTGATCAAATAATAATCTCGTAAGTTTTTCATCAAGAGCGAAATAGGTTCCGAATTCACGGAAATCTAGTTGCAATCTACGTGCGGAATTACTAAATTCCTGATAAATCCACTTCTGTAGATAGTGTTCCAAGTCCTTTTTTTTCTTTATATGGTTTATAATTATTTCTGCATGTCTTTCTGTTACATCAGGAATCTTTGGACGGATTAATTCGATGATTTCTTTTGGTTCAAACATTTCTGCTAAATCTAGCGTAATTATTCCTCCAGCTCCCTTATGTTCTTCAAATAATCTGATTATGTAGTTTTCAGGTAAAAATCCAACGTTTTCCATATCGATTTTTAGTGTGAGTTGTTGGTGACAAATTCTCCAATGTTTAACCTCTCTTCCTCCTCCTTCCATCTTTTCCATCGTAAATTCTATTAAACCTAATTCTTCGAGGTTTTTTAAGTGATGGAGAATCGTGGGAATCTTTTTCCTCAACATATAT
>CAZALJ010000141.1:0-5620 GCA_964485715.1 uncultured archaeon | reverse complement strand
TTTTCCTGTGAAATATACATTTAAGCATACATTAAAAGGTATTAGTCGGCGAAAGCGAAATTTTATCCTCACATCATTTGTTATAGCCCTAGGGATTTCATTAGTCGTACAGACACAAATTCTGGGTAGTACAATTGAAAGAAACTATAAAGAAATTTTAGTTGAAGTTTTTGGAAATACCGATATTATAGTTTATTCATTAAACGAGATTTATTTCTCTCAAAATGTCTCAGACACTTTGATTCAAGCATTAAGTTCAGAATTTGAAGGTATTTTTCCACAGGTCACTTATTCAACAACTGCTTATTATCCAGAGAAGGGGCAGTTTGAACAAGGGGTGAGAGTGGAGACGATTGGTTCGGATTTTAATGGTAGTTTTTGGGGACAAATTTATTCAAATTCAACGGGAGAGAAACTAAATATCGTTTCATTACAAGAGGACGAGATCATAATCTCTCCTGAGTTGGCTGACTCATTAGAGGCAAAGATTAACGCTCAAATAACGATATTTTTACGCGATGAACGTGGAAATCCATTTTTTCATAATGTTACAATAAAAGACATCTATAGCTATAGGGAGTACGGAAGAATAGGTAATCCTAATGATTTTCGACGAATTCTCATGAGTGAACAAGCAGCTCAATCTTTAATTCCAAGCAGTTTGGACCGGCCAGTCACACAAATCACCATTGGAATAGAAGACCATAAGAATGAACCTTTTTTAGGACGAGAACGAAGTGATGAGGCAAAAAACCAGATTGAAACAGTAATAAATCAAAGTTACCAAGATATTATGCTTGAAGTTAATACAATAAGAGAAAATAATAGAGTGGGACTTGAAGAGGGAATTTCGGGGTTTGCTAGTACTTTTCAGATGTTTGGTATCGTAGTGGTTATTGCAGGTCTATTGTTGATTACCAATATTCAATTAATGAATATGGAAGAACGCGAACAACAAATTGGAATGCTTCGGGCAATTGGGGCAAAAAAACGTGACATTTTTGTGTCTTATTCAATTGAAACCCTACTAACAGGAGTGTTAGGCGGCATTTTTGGCCTTATTCTAGGAATGGGGATTGGCATTTGGTTAAATGATCTAAGCAGAGATATGCTATCAGCGATGGGAAATCCTGAAATGACTCAATCTATTTTTGACATAGTCGTAGAGCCAGAGACATTATTATTATCTTTAGCCTGCGCTATCGGTCTTTCTTTTGTTACTGGAATGGTTCCAGCACTAAGGGCAAGAGGCATCTCAATAATCGAAATTGTCCGCGGGACTAAATCAAAAGATACAGCTTCTTCCCTAAATGGAAAAAGACCATTATGGCCTCTCATAATTGGTGGTATAATTGTGATCTTAGGTCTTATAACTCTGGTTGACCTGATCCAACAAGGACAACCATTCTACGCTCCAGAAGGCTATCGAAATATCGAAGAAGAAGCAGCAGCAAACTTTCAAGCTTTGTTCTATGTTGGTTTGGGGATAATTTTTGCTAGTTTTTGGTTTAGACGTTACAGACGTCTCAGTTTAACTATTAGTGGGCTCTTATTAATTGCCCTCACGATTTGGGGATTTCAAATCACTGTAGATTGGGCTGAAGAGGGAGGAAATGCAAATAGTGTTGCATTGACAGGGCTTTTATGTGCGGTAATTGGTGCAACTACAATAGTAGGTGCTAATCTAGAAGCTTTAACTGCGGGATTGAGAAAATGCTTTTCAATGTTCAAAAGAACTCGAGCAACGGGACTAATTGCAACTCGTTATATTAATTCTCGAAAAACTCGTGCAGTTCTAACTTTCGCCACTTTTGCTGTCATTCTTTCATTGAATTTCTTTATAGGTTCATTTGCTGTTACACAAGTTTCTGGCTCAAGTCATACCTGGGAATATTATATGTCTGGAGTCTCTATCGTTGTTGAATCTCAGACGCCTTTCAACCTATCCTCACTAAACTTTCCTGATATACTTCAAGACCAGTTTGAGGAAATTGAACAGATATATCCATTGGGAGTTGGGGGAGTACTGCCTTTCAGAGGTTCAAGAGATGAAATTTCTCCCGAGGAAGATATATTCTACTCTAAACTTACAGCAATTGACTTTTCCACATTTTCTGACGATAATGGTGAAGCTCTTTATCCCTTTGTATTTGATGACCTTCTTCCCCATTATTCTCGGTTGTCTTTAATAAATAGAATGAAATACTTTGACGAAGCGCGTGAAGAGTCAAATTTATTTTGGGAGGCTTTCTTGGCAGGTCAAAAGATCCATCGTACGACCAAAGAACCCGTAGATCCTGACGATCCATCTGGTTTACCAATGTTCATTGGTGAACGGTTCTACTTCCTTGAAATAGGCGATATTGTGAGTTTTCCAGCACTGAACGGTAGTTTAATCGAAATGATTTATGCTGGTTCATTAGCATATTTTCCATCCTTCAATCTCCGTATCAATGAGTTCACCCGTGGAGTTGTAGTAAGTAGTGAAATCGCGTCACAATTTTCTCTCTTGGGCTATGGGGTCAAAGAATTTCTTATAGAAACTTCAAATGGCTATGATTATGAGAAGAATGAAGAGCTTAGCAGTTATATTGAGGAATTCTCGAATAAGAAAGAAACTGATTCTCTTATAACTCTCAGTGGTGGCACCTTTTACGGAATTACTGCCCATCATCTCTGGGATGTTTTTTACCATTCGAACTCTACAAATGCAAATGCTCTAAATTTTCTCCAAATATTCATTTCGACTGGTCTTATCATTGGCGTAATTGGACTTCTGGTCGTTTCTCATCGTTCCGTTAAAGAGCGAAAACGTGAAATTGGTATGTTGAGATCAGTGGGTTTTTCTAAAAAAGCTGTCTCCTTAGCAGTTCTTCTTGAACTATTGTTCCTGGGAATTTTGGGCTTCATTGTTGGGTTCTTAACGGGAAATTACCTTGCGTGGGTTTTTGCGGATATTCAAAATTGGAATTTAATTATCCCATGGACTCAAGTTGGCACTTATGGTGCTTTCATCATGGGTTCAGTTGTCTTAGCAGCGTTAATCCCAGGCTGGTTAGCAGCACGAATTCCGCCGAGTGAGGCACTTCGGTATCATGGTTAGGTGAAAAAAAGATGAGTGATGGAATCTTAGTATTGGAAGATCTTCACAAGATCTATGGAGAAAGTACGCCCAACGAGGTTCATGCATTAAGGGGTGTTAACCTTGAGATCAAACGGGGTGAAATGGTGGCTATTATGGGGCCTTCTGGTTGTGGAAAAACTACGATGCTTAACATATGCGGGGGCCTTGATTCTCCTACTTCTGGTACCGTCAAAATTAATGGGATTGATATTTCAACGTTCTCTGACGTACAAATGACTGCATTTCGTCGGGACAATATTGGTTATGTCTTTCAGCTCTTCAATCTATTCGATTATATGAATGCTTTAGAAAATGTCATGGTTCCTTTATTGACTCAAGGCATGAGTTATCCAGAAGCCACACGAAAAGCTACTATGATTTTACGAGAAGTAGGGCTAGGAGATAGAATTTATCATACTCCGCCTGAGCTTTCAGGAGGACAACAACAACGCGTAGCAATTGCACGAGCGTTAATCACTCGCCCAGTGATTATTTTGGGAGATGAACCGACGGGAGATTTAGATTCGGTAACATCTGAAGACCTAATGGAGATGTTCCGGAGAATCAATATTGATAATCAACAAACGTTAATCCTTGTGACTCATTCAGCGTGGATTGGGGAACAATGTGACAGGATTATCCTACTTCGTGATGGCAAAGTTGTGGAGGATGGATATCAATGAGTGTTAATGATACGTCGACTGGCGAATTAATGGTTGGGTTCTTGATAGATAAGTTAGATCGATTTGGAAACAAAAGACTCCAGAAAGATCTGCAAAAAGTATTGCAGAAAAGACTTCACCAGAAAAAACCTAAGCCTACAGTGGGGGAATTTAATACTTTTATGCTAGCGAATGGTCATTATAAGAACATAGATTTCATTGAATCACAAGCAAGAGATAATGCTGAAAAACCTGTTCATGCCTTATACCGTGAGTACATCAAAAGAACATCAAAGCGTTTACGCTCACGAACCAAATGTAATCGTTCGGAACTCGAATCTCATAGAATTTTAGCGAAATTTTTGGAAATAATACCGAGTTGTCCTCCAAATCCTGAAGATTTACTTGCTCAAGAAAATCAAAAAATGGTTGATTTTCTCGAAAAAACAATTGATTATATTGTGGAACGTTCATGGATTATCTTTTGGTCATTCGATCAAACAGGGGAAGATCGAATTGTTGTACATGATGGCTTGTTTCATCGTAAATATGAAGTTGAGAAGTCTTTCTCGGCACTTCATGCTTTTGATGAGTTATTAATCCTTAACTTCGCTCAACCTTTCTTAAAATCTCTGAATCAATTGTTAAATGATATAACAAAACGAGCGAATAATGTAAGGGATTCATTTGAAGGATCAAATTATATATCGATCTCTGATCCTGATCTAGCATCAGAAGCTTTTGGGATTCTAGTGGGAGACTTGGTGGGAGGTATTGATGCTCTCAGAATAATTGTTCGTCAAATCACACGGATTGAAGAGATTCAATCTTCTGCTCACGAAGAGATTGAATTATTAAATGGATTTGGGAAGGAAATAAGGGCAAGAATAAACAATGGTGAGAATCTTACTGAATTGAAAGCTAAATTCGAAAATAATATTGAAATATTACGGAATCTTCAGAATTCATTACGAAAGCTCCAAAAAGAGGCTCAACAAGGAAAGCTCCAGGCTAACCTTGATCAGTTTCATTCTGCGATAATAGAACTGCCGATTCAGTTAAGAGAAGCGAAAATCTGGGCTGATCGTTTCATGGATATAGCCTTCTTATCTCCTGAGTCTGGAGGAGTAGCTTTAGAATCAGCCAAAGATATAATTGTCTATGAACATGAAAAAGGGACTATTGTGGAAGCAATCGGCCTCCATAAAACCTATCGGCCTTCGAATAGTACAGTTTATGCTCTTCGAGGAACGAATCTTAGGATCCAGCAGGGAGAATTCGTTGCTGTTTTAGGACCATCAGGATCAGGCAAAACAACTCTCATTAACATAATGGCTGGTTTAGATGTTCCAGACCGAGGGAAAGTCTATTTTGAGGGAAATGATATTTCACTGATGGGGGACAATGAACTATCGGAGTTTCGCCGCCACAATATTGGTTTTATATTTCAACAATACATTCTAGATTCACGACTTACAGTGTATGAAAATGTGGCCCTCCCAGCAATAATGGCTGGGAAAACAAAGAATCTAGATAAGCGAGTACACGAATTGTTAGAGAGTCTTGGATTAGCTGAGTATGCAAAACAGGATCCTACGAAATTATCTGGAGGACAAATGCAACGAGTCATTATAGCTCGGGCGTGTATTAACACTCCGCTAATTGTTTTTGCGGACGAACCCACTGGGGATTTGGATAGTGAAACTGGGAAACAAGTCTTATCAAACTTCCGACGATTATGTGAGGAAAAAGGAATTGCTTTCGTTATTGTTACACATGACCAAGAAATGGCCGCATTTGCGGACAGAATTGTAAGAATGAAAGATGGTCAATT
>CAZALJ010000140.1:0-5623 GCA_964485715.1 uncultured archaeon | reverse complement strand
TTATTAGGTTCATTCCATTTCCCCAAAGATTAGGTTCTACCATTGGGATGTGGCTTCTAGGAAGTTCACTCATCGCTCTATTTGCATTCTTTTTCATTTATCGCTATCAACGTAACCAAGGAATATCGCTTAATGATTTAGGAGTAGACAACATAAGCAGAAATAACATCAAATTAGTTGCCAAATTCATAGGCAAGAGCGTTTTATTGGCGATCTTGGTTTTCTTTTGGATTATTTGCTGGGTATTATCAGTAGATATCTTCCTATCACTTGATTTTCGAGCATTCCTCCCTCTATTCAGCTTTCTTACACTAACACGCCTCTTAATATTTCCTCTCTATCTTATTTTCCTAATCCCGTTCTTCGTGGTTGAAGGAATTTGGGTAATGGGACTTTTACGTACTCGAAAAAAAGATACATGGATAAAAACGCAATTTTCATGGACTTTAAAAGCGATTATAATCAGATGCTTGATCTATATTGTCATTTTATTAGTCCAACTAATTGGGAGCTTAATTATTGGTTCATCTCTTATTCCTGGTATGATTGGTTACTATTTTATTTTTCTTTGGATGTTTACACCGTTCTTTGCATTGAGTACAACAATTAGTGCATGGTCTTACCGTCTTACAAACCGAATTTATGTTGGTGCAATGATTAACGCGTTAATCTTTAGCTGGGAAATTGCAGCTATTCTAGCGCTAGCAATGTAATTTGAAATTTCCTTTCCCTGCATACACAACCATTCAAACATCCGAACTCGTCGTATTATTTCAGACCCACATTCCAGCAGTGATCAGCTAAGGCAATACAAGTTGCCATTCGATCGAAGGCTCTTTCATCATCCATATTCGCGCGTTTCTGGAGAAAAAGCCCTTCTAGCAATACATTCAATCCGAGGTGAAATACAAACGCAGATTCGTAGTTTCTGTAAATTTCACTCAAAGAAAGGCCAGAAACAGAAAGGTATCTTTCATATCCTTCAATAAACGGTTGGATTTCTGTTCGGAATGCGATTAAATTCCCGTTCTTGTCAAAACACTCGAGTGCAGAGTGCATAAAAAAAGTACCAATATCTTCCATCCTATCTGCGGATTTCTCTTCCTCGGTATATTCAGGATCGATTAACCATACCTGAATCTTTTGCTTGCCATCGTCATCCTTTTCAAACGAAAATAGAACATTACCTTGGTGGAAATCTCCAAAATTGGCCGTACCGCTAGTAAAATTAAGTACACTCGCGAAAGAATTACTAGCAAGATTAACAAAGTCTTCTTTCCGCTCTTTAGGTATAATAAGGTCTTGAAAAGTTTTCTTCAAAAGAAATACATATCTTCCTTTATCAATTGGCTTTAAATCAGCAGAATGGTATTTAGAAAGTGCCTCTCCAGTAAGGAATAGTTTTGTATCAGAATCTATTTCTGAATCATAAAATGACTTACCTTCTATTCCTTCATAAATCAATATTGATCCATGTTCAAAGATAACGCGGGGTGTTAACACTCCAGTGTTTTTCAATTTTTCTGATAAGCGATTTGTTAATATCTTATTCCGCAAAGCTTCTTCTGGTGAATCAAAGCTCTTTATCGCTATAGTAAGCGTTAAACTTCCTAATTCACTGTTAAAATTGCCAGTAACTAACTGTAAACCTTTTGAACCCACTTTATGAACAGCATGGATTTCATTCAGAACAACAAACCTAGATTTTTTCCCAAACTTTTTTATTTGCAATTCATCAAAATACCCCTTTAAATTTTCAACAATTTCTGCTAATAAATGTTTTACTCGTTGTTTGCGTCGAATTCTGTCGGCTACGGAGAGATGGTCCATTTTCTTCTTACTTCCCGACAAAATTAGAATGATTATCATTCAACTAATTATGTCCACATAAGCTTTGGTTTACAAATTTGGTTCATTCTTTGAAAAGGTGTGCAAATATCAAGCTGAACTAACATTCGAAACAAGTCTTCATGTTTATTTGATCATTGTTTTCTAGGGATTAGAATATATAATCTAACTTTAACAATGTTCTAGGGATACCAATTTCCAGTTGTATCTCGAAAGTATGTACCATAATAATTCAGTAGCGTTTAACTGTTTTTAAAGCTCGTTAAAATACCAAAACAATTGTTGCCAAAAAGATAACATTTATTGCATGGCAATTAACAGCATCAACAATGGAATTCAATGAAAATTTTTCAAGGAATATCAAAAAGCTGCTTCATCTGATATTACGACATTACTCGCGTGAACCGCAGTTTAGGACAGATTTACGGATTTACATTAACTAACATAAGAATCGAAGGTGTTCCATCAATGCAAGGATCCAAACCCTCTGGGTATCTTGAGAATCTCAAGATTGTCTTTCAATCACGCAATTATATAGTAATTCTTTTCACAAATTATTCATCAGGGGTGTTCTTAGCAGCTTGGATTTACTTAAATCTTTTTTTTAGGGATATAGGAATTTCTTACTTTGAGATTGGTCTTGCAGATTCATGGGCAATGTTTCTTGGTCTTTTTGCAACTCTATTTGGGGGATATTGGGCAGATAAACAAATCCCACATCGGAAATATATGGCAACGTTTAATATGTTCTTTCTAGCTATTGCTACCTTTCTTATTCCATTAGTCACTGATTTTTTTGGACTTCTCATAGTTTGGACAGTCTTTGGTTTCAGTCAGTTCTGTCAAGCTTCAATTGATCCCATTTTGTTTGAATCTCTCCCTCCAGAACAAATGGGGACAGGAACCAGTCTTTTTACTTTGGGAGGGGTTTTTGGGATTTCTGGATTAATTATTGTTGGTTTTCTAATTCAAAGTGGTTTTGTGGCTGGCCTGAAGATTTTTTGGTATCTTTTTGCTCTCATGGCTATCCTTAACTTTTTCATTCGATTGATTTTCTTAGAAAAAACGCAACCTACTCAAGATTCTAAAGCTGGTGAAAGAAATGTGTTCATACGAGATCTTTTTACACAATATAAAAAGGGAATCATTGTTCTCCTTGCAACAATCCCTCTCTTTATGTTAGTTTTTTTACTAGATGTCATCAGTGATATAAACTACCGTTTTGCTCAAAACTTTTATCTCAATGAAGAAGTAGGCATGGATTATAGCACCATTAACTATACTATGATTGGAGCTATCATTCTTGGTGTTCTTGGAGGTCTTTTAGCTGGGTTCCTCCTTGATAGGACAAAGAATGATGCAAGAGTTATGTTCTTAGCATATTTGCTTCTTCCTTTCTCAATTTTTCTCCTGTTTAATTCACCATTAATGCCAAAATGGACAGATCAATTACCTAATGAAGGATTGGGTACTATTATATCCAGTACAGCATTTATTGCAGTAATAATTAAATCAGGAAATGATGAGGTGTGGCGAACAATAGCATGGGGAGCTGTTGGTCGCAAACTTCCACGAGAACACACTGGAAAAATTATGGCTATCCTATCGATGTCCATTTCACTGTTAGGAGTTGTTGTTAGTCCTTTAACCGGATTCATCTACCAAAATGAGGGAGGAAAACCCTTATTATTGATTACTTTCATCTTAAATCTATTAATTTTGATTTTACTCTTGACAAGATGGTTAAGAAGCCCAGAAAAGGAGATTGATGAAATTTCAACTATTTCTGGGCAAATTTAGGAAACCATTGACATGGGCTCGTAATTAAATAAGTCCAAACTCAATTGGCTAAATGTGAATTAGGATTGGTGTATCTATATGTTTTTAACTCGTGAGGAGCTACATGATTTACTCCTCGCTGGGAAAATAGCCCATTTGGCATTAGATCAGATAGAAAAGCATGTGAAGCCTGGTGTCTCTATCGGGTCCATTTACGACTCCATTGTGAAATTAATTACTCAAACAAAAGGTATTAAGCTAGCTTTTCCACCGAATATCTCTATTAATGAATGTGCTGCTCATGATACTGCTGCTCCAGATCCGATAGAAAAAAGAATCATTCCTAAGAAAGCACTTGTTAAAATAGACCTCGGAGCAAACGTTAATGGCATGCTTTCGGATACAGCTAGAACGATATCCACCGATGGGAAACATCTTCGACTAATAAAGGCCACCAAGGATGCACTCGATAGTGCCATTGATGTTGCTAAACCTGGTCTTCGTGTTAGTAAGATTGGAGCTGTTGTTCAGGAAACTATAGAGAGCTATGGGTTTAAGCCAATTGCCAATTTAACTGGGCATCAACTAAAAAGAGGGAATCTTCACGCTGGATTATCAATACCCAGCATAAAATCTGTTCCTTTTGCTCAAAGATCTAAATTAAAAGAGGGAATGATTCTCGCTATAGAGCCTTTTAGTACACACGGGAACACGGGTTACGTAGAAGAAGGATCAACCCCACCATTGATTTATTCGTCAACAGTGAAACCAAAAACAGAAGTTGGGAAATTGTTGGTAAAACAGTTTCAAAAAGTACCTTTTTCTCTTCGTTCAGCAACAAGATTTTTGAAAGAACACCATAATCCAGTTAAAAACTTATCAGAGATTCTAGATAAAGATAATTTCCATGGATACCGTCCTTTGATAGAAAAATCTCGTGGATTAGTAGCACAAGCTGAACATACAGTATTAATTACAACAAAAGGAGCAAAAATCATTACATAGCAATGAAATATTAAAGTCATATTATATTGGTAATTTCTCTTTAACTATTGTGTTATTCGCTCTTTTTACAATTTGAGCTTCTATATTCAATAAAGCGAGACTACTGAAATACCTAATGCTTGGATCCTTTTCTAATTTATGTTGGGTCAGGTTTATCAGTTCAGGAACCGCATACACTCCTCTCCGATAACCGAGGGCTTCAGCTGCCAACTCTCGCACAGTATAAACACGATCTGTTTTAATCGCATGTAATAAGGCTGGAGTTATTATAGAGTCATGCCCCTCAAAATGACCCAAAGCATGTGCGCAAGCGCTTCTTACAGTATTAGCTTCATCTTCACGGAGTAAAGAAATTAAAATGTTTATTATTTTGCTCGTATATAATTCATTTGTAACTAGATCTGGCAAGTCTATGATTGCTGTGAGAAATTCTACGGCTCGTCGGCGCCATTCAACATCTAAATTGGGTTTTAAATAGCTTAATGCTAGGGGAACATCAGTTAGATTTGCCCAAGATGTTAAGATTTCCAGAAGGAGGGGAACTACCTTTTTATTGGTTTTATCTTGTAAAAATGAGTGAATTTTATCTATATGATCTGTTGGACTCAGATTAGATATAGCCCAAGCTGCTTGCCGTCGTACGAAAGCATCATCATCATTTATTAGCCTATCCAAGAGAAAAGGAAAAGTAGTATCGTCTTTTAAATGCCCAAAAAAGGAACAAAGGGCTGCTCTGAGTGAGAAAGACCGTGAAGTTGCAAGTGTATCTTGAAGAAAAGGCAGATCTCTCTCTAGAAACTCCTTATCGTCTTTTAGGATTAGTACAAATTCTTCCAGAGCTTCAAGCACTAATTCCCGTAGAGGAGTTCTATCTTCCCTAAATATTGTAAGCAAACAATTCGCAGCTTCAGGTATAGAGCTCATGCGAGCGAGAAGTGCCACCATCCCACTTCGAATATTCGAGTCTTGTTCAATCGATCCAGCTGCATTG
>CAZALJ010000139.1:0-5631 GCA_964485715.1 uncultured archaeon | reverse complement strand
CTAATAATAGGAATATAACTCGATATATTTGAGTATGACTGTTTCAGGGAAATTTTCGAATTTTTACTTTTAACATCTTCCGAATGGAGTGTGATATTTTATTTCTACCAAATAGAACTTTCTGAATCACTAAATAAGTTTCAGGTAAAGAGTGACGATATTATCTATCAAAGTGACAATCTAACCTTCTTATTGCTTGAAAATGGCAAATCCATACCGCAATTCCATTATGAGATTATGGGAACATCTGTAGGAATGAAATCCTCAAAATTTAGAAGTAAGAAAATCCGAGATCTCTGAAGGATTTCTCCCAAATAAGTAGATGATAGGTTCGAGTCCAACTCCTCCTCCGTCTGCAATTACCTCTATTTGTGCAATTTCTGTGTCTGGAAACCTTCCAAGTGTTTTATCCCAATTTTTATCTGCTTCTTCCGTCATAACGAGGAATTTTTCTGGTTTAATTATCTTCAGAATGTCTTCTGTATTTCGTATTGAAATTAATGATCGCTGATCTGATCCGTGTTTTTGAAAAAAGAGTAAGATCTGGGCTAAAGTTGAGCCCTGTCCGAATTCAGGTGATGAAATAATTTTTCCTTTTCCCTTAACTTTGACAATTCTCCCTGGAAAACCAGCAATATCAGCTGATGTTTTCCCATCTCCTACCATACATATAAACTGACATCCTATTTCAGGAATGAGTTGCCCAAATTTTTCCTCAGTATTAATCAGTTTTTGTGCTGCGTCAAAAAGTTCCTTTGTTACTTGGAGTTTTTGGTTGAAAACTTCACTCAATTCTGGTGAAGGAAAACAAATATTGCAATCAGCTGGGAAATCTAGTGTAGTTTTTTTCCTGTGAATATCGCATAATGGCCCAGCAGCCCTGAATTGCTGACATTCCTGACAAATTATTTTCATAAGATCCAATGATGAAGCTGTTCCATTTTTTATTCGTGACGCCAGATTGGAAACTAGCTTATCAAACGCTGATCGAGAGGTTATCGGAGATGTATCTGCTAATGGGGTTTTTAAATACGATGAAACCACAGGTTGAGAAACTCCGATAATTTGTGCAATTTCTATTTGTACAAAGCCAAGATCAACCAATTTTTGGGCCAAAGCTCTTCGTAAAGGAGTCAAGAAGCTTGAGGGGACAATTTCGCAGATAAATTGCATAGAACCACACAATTCAATTTTTCTAATCAAACCTCAGTTTTATTCAAGGATATTGTTCTCATCCTTTTTTTCTCAACTGAAATGCACTTAAAATTTCAATATAAGTTTGATTACAGACCTTGAAACATTTTCGAAAAGAAGATAAAAGATGATACTCACCATATCTTCATTATGAAGCTTGAACCCTCATAATTGACAGGTGATTAGTAGGTTTTTTTCAAATGAACTCTAGTTCAGAGCTTTTAGAAAGGATTCCTACCACTCTTTTACCAGAAGAAATTATTTCTGCACGAATTATTGAAGGTGGTTTTAATAATAGAAATATCCTTATCAATGAGTCTTGGCTCGTCAAAGAATACCTTATTCATAATGAATCAATTGATCCAGTTTATCTGCGTTTTCTCCGCGAAAAGAACTCACTCTGGCTGCTTAAGCAAAATCCTCATGCTCCTCAACTTCTGAAATACCATGATACTGACAACCACTTTCTTATTGTCCGTGAATGGGTTGAAGGTAAATCTTTTAATATTAATCTTGATCGGGATCATGTTGAATTATTAATAAATGCCATCATATCCATCCACAGCATAACTGATTCTGCAGCTGGGGATTTTCATTATTATGATGTGATTAAAGGCTATCTTCAGGAATATAAAAAAGTATTCAGTCACTTTACGAACTTTCCACATTATCAGCTGGTGGAACGCTTTTTCCATGAACATAATCATCAGATTCAGAGCTTAGGTTCAGGTAAACCTGCTGTTAGAATCCATGGAGACCTCGTTCTCTCCAATGTTATATTATCATATGACAAAAATGATGTAGTTTTCATAGATTGGGAATATTCAACCTTAGGCTATCCATTATTTGATTTGGCTTATTTATTAACTCAAAATCAACTATCACAAAAGGCACAACAAACTATTATTGAAAAATATGAGGACCAGCTAGAAATTCAAGTTAACTCTAATGACCTTAAGTTATGTTGTGCCATAATGAATTTAATGTCAGGTCTCTGGTATGTAATTCAAGCGGCAAATCTCAAGTCAATGTCCATCCAATTGACAGAACATCAACCCTCTTTTACAGATTTAACCACACTGGCACTAGAAAAATTTCATTCTTTGAATCTTACTGATAAATAATCTAAACATTTTTAAAATCACATTTCTATGAATTAGAATCATGAATAAAGAATACTAGTACTTAAATTGAGTTGATCTAGATTTTTTATCAATATAGGGCAGCTATAACGGAGATCTATATTTATAAATCATCCCGAAAAGAATGACTTGCTTTCATCAAATTTTCTCAGAGGTTGGTAGGACATGATAAAAAATGGAAAAAGAATGTTTTCAGTAATACAGCTGAAGTGGACATTTTTATTTGCAAGCCTAATCTTTTCATCCTCATTCATCGTAACTCAACTCTCACATGTCAGTGGACATTCCAGTTCCTCTCTCCAGACCCCATCCTTAACAATTTACACTTATGACTCTCTTATAAATTGGGGATTAGACCCCGAGGATGCAAATAGTCGGGTGTTTGATGCTTTTGAAGCACAAGAAGGTTGTACCATTGAATTAGAATATTTTTCTGATGCGCCTGAAGTCTTAGCTCGAGCAATAGCGGAAAAAAACTCACCGAGAGCTGATATTGTTATTGGAATCGATAATGTTATGATTTACGAAGCAAAAGCTCAAGATATTCTCCTCCAATATGAGCCATCTACCAAAGATGATCTTTTACCTAGCGCGATAAATGGATTAGATCCTAACTTTTTTGTTACTCCCTACGATTATGGGTTAATTACCCTCATCTATCATAAAAATTTCGTAAATTCAACAACTGTACCTAATATAAATAATCTTCAGCTCAGTGATCTGACAGACCCCGACGTTGCGAAAATGCTTCTGGTTGAAGATCCAACATTGAGTAGCACGGGCCTCGGTTTTCTTATGTGGACAATCGGTGTTTATGAAAAAGTCTTAAACAAAAGCTGGACTACTTGGTGGAATGAGACTCTAAGAGATATTCAAGTGGAAAAAAGTTGGACCGAAGCTTTTAATATTTTCTATGACCCCACACTCATGTCAGACCGTCCGATTATGGTATCTTATGGCACTGATCCAGCTTATAACTATTTATTTTATGAGGGTGACACTTCAGTAGGAGCAACAGTATCCCATGAAAACGATTCTAGTTATGGATGGTTACAAATTGAAGGTCTTGGAATCTTGAAAGGTACCTCGAACCTTGCATTAGCTCAACGATTTATTGATTGGTTTACTAACGTAACAGTTCAAGAAATAATCCCTGAAAATAACTGGATGTATCCTACCAATGTTCACGCTAAACTTCCAGAGAGCTTTGAATATGCTATTAATTCAACAGAAATTATTGCATTGAATGACTATTTTAGCCCATGGGAAATAGCTTTATACCTTGATGACTGGTTGGATACTTGGGAAGAAATAGTAATCCTGGGCCAAGCAACAACATTTCCATCTTGGTTTTTCATTTTAGGGCCACTTGTCCTCATTATCTTTCTGAAAAAGAAAAGAAAAAAATATTCTCATTAATGTAACTAGGGACGGTAAACCATGTGCCACTGGTTCAACATCATGATGCTGCTACAACTAAACAGCGAATCACTGACACTACATTGAATTTGGTTCTAATAATCCCTCTTTTTTTCTCCCTTTTATTCTTCTACCTCCCCCTTATTTTTGTTCTTCGCGACGGTATTGTTTCCCCTACAGGTACTATAACTTTAGACTTCCTGACGGAAGCCTTGAACAGGCCTTCAAACCAATATTTCATCCAATTTACAATGAATCAAGCTATTATCAGTGCAATTATTACCATAATTATTGGGCTTCCTGGAGCATACATTTTTGCTAAGTTTCAATTTTTTGGAGACAATTCTTTAAAGACAATTCTGATAATCCCCTTTGTATTACCTCCGATCGTCGTGGTCTTGGGATTTATTCTATTTTTGGGTCCAAATGGAATCCTCAACTCCCTAATAATGACTGTTTTCAGATTAAAAAGTCCTCCTATTCACATCTATAAAACATATGAGGGAATTATCCTTGTTCATGCATTTTATAACGTTCCCATTGTTTTGCGCTTAGTTTCTAGCGCATGGTCTAAAGTGAACGTAGATATGGAGGAAGTAGCAACTTCTCTTGGTAGCCGAGGTTTTCATTTCTTTCGTTATGTAACATTTCCCCAAGTAAGTTCAGCCATTTTAGCTAGTGGTATTCTAACGTTCCTTTATTGTTTCACATCATTTGCAATTGTGCTCTCACTAGGAGGAATTCAGTTTAGAACTTTAGAAGTACAGATTTACTCACTCTACCATATTCGAAATAATTATCATCAAGCTGCAGCACTCGCATTATTCCAATTAATCATCACTTCAGTTCTTATCATTGTATATCTCTTCGTCTCCGAACCTGTTTTCAGACGTGAGAAATCAAGAGCTTCTTTTCGCTTCGTTAGAAGATTACCAATGCAATTCGTAGGATTAGGGAGTATTTTTCTGTTTTTCTTATTTATTCGTGTCAACATTTTCCTCATACTCTTGTTAGGGCTTATGGGGATAAGCTTCTGGCTGTATGGAAGGGTAACCCCTTTAACTGTTGGAGAAATTAGAACACGATCCAAAATTCCATTAAGGAGCCTTTTAACTCAAAAAAAAATTCGTTTTGGGGGAATAATCTCCTATCTTACTTTGTTATTAATATTTCTTCTTTCTCCTATCGTATTAATTTTTATCTCAGCTTTTTATGATCGTGTTACAGGTAAATGGAGTTTAGATGGAGTTTTCAGTCTTCTAGGGTTTAAACCTACAGCTAAAGGTTTTATTTGGGCGCCAGAATCAATACCATTTTTAGGTGCCAATACAACAGCGATTGGACTAATCTTCAATTCAGTGTTTTTCGCGTTATCCACGATGGTTTTATCAGCCTTTTTTGGAGTCTTATCTGTTTACGTAATTCGAAGATCTGAATACTTGAGTCGACATTCAGTTTTGGCAATGATTATCTCTTGGTCTCTTATTCTTCCTCTAGTGGTCTCTTCTATTACCATTGGACTTGGGATGCTACGAGCTTTCGGGTTCATAGATATTTCTCCTCAGTATGCGTGGATACCCATTTTACTTGCTCATTTAATCGCTTCTTACCCGTTTGTTTCGCGAACAGTAAGCACTGCGTACAACAAAATTGATTTTAATCAAATAGAAATTGGAAAAACTCTTGGAGCATCAAGATGGTATATTTTCCGTAATATTGAGTTTCCTGTAATCTCATCTGGCATCTTAGCGGGGGCCACTTTCTCATTAGCTATAAGTTTTGGTGAATTTGGTGCAACCTATTTTATTGCTCGCTCTGAATTTACTACAATGACAATAGGAATCTATAAATTTTTAAGTATGAAACAACCACAAAA
>CAZALJ010000138.1:0-5709 GCA_964485715.1 uncultured archaeon | reverse complement strand
GTTGGGGTATTACTTGTCTCTGTAGGAGTATTGGCTGTTCCAGCTAAACCCAAAAAGGCTCATGCTTTCACTGAAAATATCGTGTTAGGTGGCGTTTTTCCAATTGTTAAACGGCCTGAAGCAGGACGAGACCGCAGAGATGCATTCTTGATCGCGGTTGAAATACTTAACGCTCAGCCTGCAGATGGTAATCCTACAGGAGGAACCCGAATTCTCCCAGATGGTATTAATTTCACCGCCATCGTGAAGGATGATGATAATTCTGCAGCTGGTGGGTCATTGGCAGCTACTGCTCTCGTCGCAGAAGGCGTTGATGTTGTTATTGGCTCTTCTGGAAGTAGCGTAAGCATAGCAATGGCTGCAGTATTGACACCACTTAAAATCGTCCAACTCTCCTACGCCTCATCCTCACCAGAGCTAACCGATCGAGACTTATACCCATATTTCATGCGGAATTGTGCTTCCGATGCAGATCAAGGACTTGCTCTCGTCGATCTCGTTGACGCCATGAACTGGACGACAGGAGCCACAATCTGTACAGATGACTCATATGGAACTGGACTTATAACTGTCTTTACCAATGAGTTTGAATCCCGAGGCGGCACCATTGTTACAGCCCAGAAATTTGCACCTGGTGCTACTGATGTCGCTGCTCAAGTTCAAGCAATCAAAGATGCTGCTGGTATTGAGTTTGTATTGGCAAACATGATTGATAAAGATGGACAAACCCTGTTCAAAAAAGCAAAAGAACTAGGTTTGACAGCAGCAACACCAGCAACAGCTGTTCCATGGATTATCACTGATGGTACTTCGACGACCGCCACTTTTGAAGGAGAACCCGACGTTCAAGCTGGAATGCAAAAATTCATTGGAACAACACCCGCCCCCTTGACTGGAGCAGGGTATGCAGAGTTTACAGAAATATGGAATGACCCGAAATGGGGTGAATACCCAGGTCCAGCTGTGAGCCAGGTGACTGGAGTAGCATTCAATGCTTATGCACCGTTTGCTTATGACGCAGTATTTATTGTGGCTAAAGCTCTAGCAGCTGCCCAGACTGCTGATGGTGACACATTGTTACCTGAAATGTATGATGTCGAGCTGGATGGTGCCAGTGGTAAAATTAAGTTCAATGCTAATGGAGAGCTGTTTGGCCGATTCGATTATGTAACCCTTAGCGGAACTACCTATAACAGCTTTGGTATATGGAATGGCACAGGGTATGCAGATTCAACAGCTACTGCATTTACATTACCCAATGGAGATCCATTAGATCCAGCAACACTAGGTTGGGATGAGTATACGCCCTATATACCACCGACTACCCCAACTGTTACTGCCACTAAAACTGCCACTAAAACTGCCACTAAAACTAAAACTAAAACCAAAACTACAACCGAAGAAGGTGCCCCTGGATTCGAAGTTCTTCCTTTATTGCTAACTTTTGCGACTGCTATCATTTTCGCTCGTAGACGTAGGAAGTAGCTTACGACAATATTTCCCCCCCTCTTTTTTTTTTAACTTCTTTTTCTTCGCAACTGACAAATAATTTAAAAATACTTCAATATCATTAATTCAACTAGCTTCTTAAAATTCTGAATTAATGAAATAAAGTCATTGCTAAATATGAATACTGAGAGGATATATAAACATGAACCAACCTGTCCTACGTGGTAATGATGTAGTTTCGGGGTACGGCAAACTTCAAGTAATAAATGGGGTAGACATTCATGTAAATGAGGGAGAATTGGTGACTATCATCGGACCAAATGGGTCGGGAAAATCAACCCTTATCAAGACATTAATTGGTTTGGTGGAATTGTTTGAGGGGAGTGTATTTTTCCGGGAAAAAAATGTTAGTCACATGAAGCCTCACGAAATCATTAAAGCAGGTATTCCTTTTGGTTATGTTCCTCAACTCAGTAACGTGTTCCCAAGTCTAACAATCGAAGAGAACTTGAAAATGGGATTATATGTTAGCAAGTGGGATGAAAAATACCAAGAAAGATTACAAGAGTTGTTTAACTTATTTCCAATATTACAGGAAAGGTTTAAACAAAAAGCGAGTCTTTTAAGTGGAGGAGAGCGACAGATGCTTGCATTGGCAAGAGCATTAATGCCTTCTCCTGAAGTGTTGATTCTTGATGAACCTACAGCAGCTCTAGCTCCGTATATAGCAGAGGAGATGCTACAACTGATTGTTTCCTTGAAAAAAAGTGTTGGTATCTCTATACTGCTGGTTGAGCAACGAGCAAAGCGATCAATGGAACTCTCAGATAGGGGGTATGTCCTAGTAACAGGTGAAATCGCAGCCGAAGGACCCGCCAAAGAAATCTTATCAGAAGATAGAATTAGAAAACTCTACTTAGGAATGAGGGATAAACCCTAAAAAAGTGATAGAAAAAGGTGTATTTCTTATGGCAATAATTCCTTTCGATATTTTTGGAAATTTTTCTCTTGCGCTTGTGTACACAGGTTTGTTGATAATGTTGACTATTGGCCTTAACATGGTATATTCTGTCATGAAATTCTCTAATTTTGCCCATGCAGAGTGGGTTACTTTAGGAATGTTTTCTTCCTGGTGGATCCTACAAATTCTCAGCTTTTCTTTCCCATTTGATTCTGGGACTTGGAAACTGAATATTCTTGGCATTACTTTTGTAGTGGATCACCTCATTAACAATCTGTTTATTCAAGCACTGTTCTCGTTTGTCGCGGTTGGTTTTATTGGAATACTCGGGGAAATACTGGTTTTTGGTCGCTTAAAAAGGATAAGAGCTAGTCCAAGATCCCTTACAGTCGCTTCCATTGGGATTGGACTAATTCTTCGAAACATGCTTGCAATGATCTTTGGGGATTATCCTCTAGCCAAAACTATAGATTGTCCTGAATGCACTAATTCCGCATCATTACCAAGCTTTTTAGATCTGGGAGGGTTTCCCAAGATTAAGGCCATTCTGCCATGGCTTTCCGATTTTCTACCAAATTTTCGACAACAGATATATCATATTGCATTCATCGAGGATTCTTCTGTTGGTTCATCTCTATTCCCCTTCCTCTTCCCAATCTTAGGAAGACAAGAAATAAGAGTTACTGGATTCGAGGTATACATTATTCTTATGAGTATCATCATGGTTGTTTCAGTTGATTATATATTTAAAAACACTAGATTTGGTATTGCAATGAGAGCAACGGCCGACTCAACGGAATTGGCGCAAGTTTCAGGGATAAATACAAAACGTATAATCTATTATACATGGTTCTTAGCTGCAGGATTGACGGGATTTGGAGCTGCCATCGTTCGTGCTAATCAAGCCCGCTTTAGTTCATATGATGGATTTTACCTGCTACTACCAATTTTTGCAGTTGTGATATTAGGAGGAGTAGGATCTTTCCGTGGAGGGATTATTGCTGCTTTTATTATTGCTTTTTCACGTCAAGCCACCAACATTGTGTTCACACAATTTCAAGCACCTGGAGGGTTTGAGGAACTGTTAGAAAAAACCATAGGATTTACTATTACTTTTTCTCCTAATTACATGGATGGAATTGCTTTCATCGTATTGATAATAGTATTAATTTTACGGCCACAAGGTATCTACGGAAGTGTTGAAGCCACAAGAGCGAGGGTCTAAAAAAAAGTTGGAGATGAATTTGATGAGTGATGATAAGACTTCTTCAAAGACACAAAGTCAAGAAAATCTGCGAAATTTCCTTGATAGACTTCGAAGAAACCCAGACCTAATTATTGGATTGATTTTGGCAGTTCCAATCATATTGCTCTACTTCTATGCTGTGGATTCATTAGCAAGAAAAGGTTCATTTTTGGTTTTCACAGTAACAACCATTCTGGTCTTTTTTGTAGGTGCAATAAGTTTAGACTTAGAAGTAGGTTCCATGGGTCTTCCAAACTTCGGTAAGGTAGCTTTCTTTGCCATCGGTGCCTATGTTTCAGCACTTCTTTACGGTGAATATGATGTTCCTTTTTTCATTGCTATAATCGTGGCTCTGATTCTTTCAAGTTTGCTAGGATTCTTAGTCGCTATTCCAACAGTTAAATTGCGAGCAGATTACTTTGCTATAATGACAATTGCTGGCGGGGAGGTCATCCGCCTTATTTTTCAGAACGAAGACCGTTGGCTTTGGTCAACTTCAATTATTGGTTCCAAAACACAAGTTATTGCTAATGAATTCAGACTCGAGTTAGCACGGACGTTTCCATTTGATCAGAAATTATCCGATTTCCTGGGAATATTCGAGGATATTGGTTCTTTTATAGAAGATTTGTCTCAACTCGTGTTAATTCCAGTCATTAAGGATATCCCCGTAGTCAAGGATATTCTAAACTTCATTAAGAGTATTATCTCAATGATCGGTACAAGTATTCATAATAACACAATGCTTGAGGATTTTGGCACTTTTTTAGACGATTTGTCTCAACTCGTGTTAATTCCAGTTATTAAGGATATCCCCGTAATCAAAGATATTCTAAATATCATTAAGAGTTTTATCTCAATGATCGGTTCAAGTATTCGTGATCTTGGTGATGTCTTTGTTTGGCAGATGGCCATTTTGATAGTCTTTGTTTTCCTTTCTCTGCTTGTTTACTGGTTCGTACAGGTAATTAGAAAATCACCTTATGGACGGGCGTTGAGAGCGATTCGGGAAGATGATATTTCAGTAACTTCTGTTGGAAAGAATGTTGCTCGCTTCCGTTGGCAAGTTACAACTTTAGCTGCATTCCTCGCTGGTCTTGCAGGCGTCATGTACGCCATGCTCTTCAGTTCTTTTGAAGCAGGGGAATTTAGACCTTTCCTAACTTTTAATCTCTACATTTTTATCATTATTGGTGGTTTAGGAAACTCCAGAGGTGCATTTGCTGGGACAAGCCTTGTTACCTTGTTCTTACACGCAACCCAAGCTGAAGCAGTTAAACAGACAATTAACTTACACTTGGGACCCGATGGGATAGTTGTCCCCATTGTCCCCACGGATATACAAACATTTATGGATCAATATTTATCCCCAATAATCGGCCCCCTCTGTCAATTATTACGGATCGATGTTTTCATAAATCCTTACAATTCAGCAGTTGTAGTTCTAGGGGTAATTCTGATCCTCTTCCTTCTGTTCAAACCAGCTGGGTTAATTCCTGAACCTAGAACAGACACCGAAAAATATTTATCTTTGTTAAAACCAGAGGAGCGCGCACGCTCTGATGCAGCGGTCTTGGCTAGGCAGAGTTTAGGTGAAATGGAAAGATTAATGGAAGAAACAGAAGAGGATCTCCCTTCAACACAAATAGAATAATAAAAAGATATGGTTGGTTTTAATTTAAATGTCAAGTGCAACAGAAACAGTACACCTTGAAGCTGAAGAAATTCATAAGTACTTTGGTGGAGTAAAAGCCCTGGAAGGGGCTTCAGTATTGGTCACGAAAAATAAACTATTTTCATTAATCGGCCCTAATGGCTGTGGGAAAACCACTCTTTTTAATGTAATTACATGCTGGCTCAATAAAACAAATCCTTTTGAGTTCGAAGAAGAGATTAAAATAGAAGTAGAAGAATCTTTAAGCGCGCTGTTTGCCAGATTATATAGGAGGCTACTGGAGAAGTTAAAATTTCGAAAAACAATTGTGAAAGAGATTCCTCCTGAAGTAGGTAGTGTAACATTTGAGGACTTGAAAATCGATGATCTTTCTGCTCA
>CAZALJ010000137.1:0-5710 GCA_964485715.1 uncultured archaeon | reverse complement strand
AGTTGAGGTTTGCTAATTAGTAATAAATCATGGGATTTATAAAAATTAAAGGAGAATCTTCCATATTTCTCTGAATACTAGGTTTCTTAATATTAAAACGAAAATTAGAATTGTAAATACAGTTGAGTTGCAGAAAGGAGTCATTTGAGTATGTCTGATTTTGATTCCAAATTATCTGATTTTGAATTTATTAATAACAAATCGTACATGAAAAAAGACCCATTGAAACCTCCAAACCCACCAAGGGGCTTCCAGATAGCGATTGGTATATATTTAACAATTGTTCTCGGTCTTATTTACATAGTTTCCAGAAGTTTAGTTACAGTTGCTCTTCGAGGGATGGTTTCCCAGTCAATGCAGGTGTTCATTAGAGATCTTTTAAATATTCTTTTCCTTGTTATTGTAATTTTTAATGTTATTTTATTTTATTTTACTCTGGTTGAGCCATTTAATTTGAAAGGAAGAATCTATCAAAATAGAATGCCTGAAAACAGGAAAAAAAGGAGGATTATTGGATTAATTATCCCAAGCTTATTATCTATTGGATGTTTAGAACTAATCTTTTATTTAATGTATGTAAACCCAAATCGCAGAAGGTTAGGAAATCCATATTCATTAATAATTTTTACTGTGATTTTCATTCTATTATTTGGGTTGCTCATCATTGTTCCTGTCTATTTTTTGTCAGATCGAAAGGCTGGTATGGTTGAAGATTATATTGAAAAACTAGCTGAATTAAAGAAAAATCAAAAAAAGACTTCTGCTGTCATGAGTTAAAATTCTATTTTAAGGCTTGGGATATTTTCAAAAAGTATTTAGGTGTTATTTTTTCTTTCTCCTCCTTTTTTTGCTAGCTTTTGCAGCCTTGCCTTCCTCTATTAATCCTTCTTTTATAAAAATACCCTCTATACTACTCATCCGATCATCGAGCCGCTTTTGAATCACATGTGAAAAACCTTCTAATTCTTGAGCCCCCATCATCCCTAATTCACGTGAATATTCGAAATGCAGTTTATCGTAGTCTCGTTGTCGGCTATTCATGTACTTTTCAAGAATTCCTTGCATCGATCCTTCTTTTCCAATGAACCCGCGTAGTAAGCCCATCAATCCCAATCGGTCAAGAGTATCAGCATCATAAACTGCTTTTTCTTCTGATGTCTCCGGTGGAATCCCCGATGTTGGCGTATGCCGTATTACAACACGACATATCTTTTCGCTTATTGAATTGTCTATCTCTATCCCTTCTAAGAATTCCTCCGCGATACTACCGCCGAATAGACCGTGAAAATCAGCAAAATTTGCTGTTGTTTTGCCAATGTCATGAAGCAATGACCCCCCGATCACTATAAAAGGATCTACTGGATCATCAATGTTCTTACTGATCTGGATGGCAGTGCGTGTTACCTTGAATACATGTGAATAATCATGTGAATCACTTTTAGCATGACAACGTCTCACGAAATCCTGGATTCTTAACAGAATTTCCTGTTCTTTTTGCGTTAATGACCTGGTGAACAAGCATATCACTTCTTACTGTAGCAGGATGAGTTATGATTCCTTTAATAAGTCAAAATCTTCCCTTATATGTGTTCTTAATTAACCATTCTGTGAAACACAGAATAGTGTGTTATTCCTATTGAGATGCTAAAAGTTGTCAAAACTATAATGAAAAAACAATTCATTAAAATCAGCTGAAACGATAGTTCTGGTGTTAATATGACAAAGAATAATGAGCTTACACAAACAACTATTCAATCAACAATGGTTGGCCCTTTATGGGCGCGTGCACCCTTTTTTAAATTTGAGAAATTTAAAAATTTGTTGTAGGTGGTTGAATTTTGGCTGAAAAAGAAGTTTTAGATACAAGGTTCGAAACTCACCCACAAAAAAATCAGAATCCAGCTCTCTTTTGCTTTACAACAATAACGATATGTAGTGGATTATTAATGATTCTTGTTTTTGGATTGTTTATGTTCTATGGTTTAATGTTATATTTGGCTGGAGAAGAGTATGGTTTGACATTATCTATTTATTGTTTAGTTTTTGCCATTTTTGGGTTCCTCCCGCTTATCGGAGGAATCATAATTTTTAAATCATTTTTTAAATCAGTTAAGTTCACGTCTTGATTCATTTTTCAAGATCGATACCATCATAAACAAGGAGGAGATTAGATTAGTTCATTCTTATGCGAAAATTCTTTGGTATTTTTCTGTAAATAATGTATATTAAATAGAATTTCACACTTCTTTTTAAGAAGATGCAGACGATGAAAAGCTTTTAATTAATTGTAATGAAGTATTGTTTAATTCATGCAAATATAACATATGAGTGCATTTGGTCTAACTTTTAAGTTTAAGAAATTGATGTAGAGAGTTCCAAACTATGATAAGAATACTTGGGGACTTTTTTAATTATCATAATTTAAATCGAACACTTTTATTGCTAGTAAAATCATTAAAAGAAGCAGTCCTCACACGCAGTTTGAAATTAAAGTTTTCTACTGGGAAAAGGAGGTTGAGAAGAGCAATCCATAATGTAAGTTACAGAATTCAAGATTTATCACTTAAAAGAGTTTTGAAAGAATCTTTCAATAATAAAAAGCAGGGAATGATGCTTACATTTGGTATCGCTAAGCGGAATGCTACCCGTTCCAGATATCGTAGTGCCTTGTTAATACTTGGAATACTTCTAACAGTTGCTTTGGAGACTGGAATTGTTATTTCAGTTGACACACTCTATGATGATTTTATCTTCGACAATAGGAATCAGAATTATACAGACATTACTATCACTCCTCGAAATTGGATTCCTCTACCTGAGCTTCAAACTCTTGTTAGAAACGTTCAAAGCGTATCAGGAGTAGCTAAAGCGAGTTCTACTTACATTCTTCGGATTAATCAAGCGTTTGGAGCACAATTCTCTAGTAGTAACATTTTGATTATTGGTATTAATTCACAAACTCATCCCGATTTTCCGACCATGGATTTAACTGAGGGTAGGCGAAAAGTTTCAGGAAATACGGTAATTATTTCAGAACAGCTTCAAAGAGATTCTGGACTTCAAGTTGGTGATATTATAAACCTTGCTGACGCTTCTTCAGAATATGGCTTGAGCCCAAGGCAATTAGTTATTGGAGGAGTGTTAAGCGATTCATACTTTTTCGGAAATAATGTTGGGTATTTTTTTGTTCTTGTGGACATTGATACATTATATGAAATCGTTCCAGATACGCAAAAACCTGATTTATTAAAAACTAGGATAGATGTATCAGTTTCCAATCTTTTAAACATTAAAAAAACAAATGAAAATATTAAAGATAAAATAGGCCTTGATTTTTATGTCTGGATAGAAAAGGATATTTCTGATATTTCAGCATCTGGGATTCGTGCCTACCAAACAGCCATGAACCTACTTATTTTAACTTCATTTGTTGTGGAATTCCTTTTTATTACAAATGTCCTTGCAATTGCCATTAAGGATCGATCTAAAGAATTTGGAATTCTTCGTGCTATTGGTACTGATTCTAGACAAATAGTTGGAGCTGTTGCAATGGAGATCCTGATTTACTCGATCATAGGGAGTATAGTAGGATTGTTTGTGGGAATTGGTTTTGCAACCTTGCTTGTATGGCTTATGCAGCTTTTTTACGAGACCCTAGAATTTCAAGCACTTTCTCTACACCTCTCCTCTTTGTTTGCAACATTCTTGTCTGGAATCATTGTCGCACTAATTGCTGGGTTATACCCAATTTTTTTAGCTCTTTCAATGCCAGTAGTTCAAAATATTCATTCACGTATCCGGACAGGAAAATCTTCTACCCAGAATGTAGCATATTGGAAATATAATATTGGTTTGGGAGTCCTTCTCGCAATAACTGGTTTTTCTCTACAATTTTTCATTGGTCCATCCCGCTTTCTAGACTTTGAAATCCTTTCGGTACATTTCCTTGTGGTAGTTTTCATATTTCTAGGCACTTTGTTAGTAGAAATCGGTATTTTGGTTTTTTTACCCAAAATTGGGTTGAAAATCTTATTTTGGTTCGGTATTATCACACGAACTATCTCAATGCGGAATATCGCTAGGGAATTTCAAAAATCTTTATTTACGATAATAACTTCGGCGTTGGCTCTTACTTTCATCATTGTAGTTGGTTTAGTAAGTGTAGCAGTGATTTCTGGGGTTCCTGGATATTTTCAAAATCAGTGGGGTGTTATTGACGTAGTAGCTGAGTGTTGGGACGACGATCTCCCAAGTATAACTCTTGTAAGTTCACTTGACCATAACAGGTATGTTGTTAGATCATCTTTCATCCAAGAAGCTCGAACTAAAATTGAGGATGTTGATGGTTACGTATATGGCGTTGATCCTGAAAGATATTCCTATTTTTCTGAGTCAATAATCGATTCTAGCCCAGATTTTGAAAATTCTTCCATTTATTCTCTCAAGCAATCGCTTCCAAATCATAATACAAGTGGAACTTATTGTTTAGTTACTGATCTTCTTTTTCAGAAATTATTTAAGCAACTTGGCTCAAATGTTACTTTTAAGATCGCTGATAACAGCACAGTAAATGTGACGGTTTCTGCTGTTATCAAATCAAATGTGTTTTTAGGGAATGGTGAGTACCTGTATATTTCAACTACTCGCTTTCAGGAATTCTTCAATTCAACTCTTGCCAAATGGTTTATTTGTGACATTGATGGCGAAGCTGAGAGAGGTCAGATTTCTGTGAGTGGGGTATTCAACTTCAAAGATGTCTTTGCTGTTGATTACTATGCTGCCGCTATTGAGAAGAGCTTGGTGTTCCATTCTGCAATTTTTCAAGTGTTATTTATCGAGTCTTTCATTTTGGCAGCGATTGCTCAATTTATATGTATTCTTATCTCCACTCTTCGCATGGAGAGGGATATGGGGATTATGCGTAGTATGGGTTTACATAAACAGGGAGTATTAGGTATCTTTTTGGCTGAATCTACGGTTCTAGGTTTCTCTGCTCTCATTGTTGGATTAATTGATGGGTTACTTGGTTCTATTCTTCTTGCATGGTACATTTCTCTTTCTATCCCAATAGAAATCGTTTTTCCATTAGATCGTATTGTCTTATGGATCTCAGCTTCTTTCTTAATCACTCTAGCAAGTACTTATTTACCTTCATACCGGTCAAGTCAGAAAAATATTGTTGCGACGATATCGGGAAGACCTATGTCTAAACAATATGTCGAATATGATGTACCAACCTTTCCCCAAGTAATTATAGAGAAAGATGTTTCTTATTCTCCTACAACCCTATGGCGATTCATTTTAGACCGCAGGTTGCAAATCTTGACAGTTTTCCTCTTTTTAATGACAGTATTCACATTTAATTACATCATTGATGGATATTTGATTATTAGAGGGTTAATACCTTATGATGCTATCTGGCGTTTAGCGCAAGATCCTTTTTTAATGTTAAATAATGGGGATATTTACTTATTGTTTAATCCTCTCCTTTTCTTCGCTGGATTAACAAGCATTGGCCCTATTTCTTATTATCTTTTCCACAAAACTTCCCCGAAAAATTTAGGAAGAGAACTGGTTAAAAGTTTAATTTCAGGATTCATAGGGGTTATTATAATGATAATAATACAGTTTATTTTAATGCAATTCTTATATGGACCTATATTGATGATGATGATGAATGAGCAATATTACAGTATTAGTGTCTCTTACA
>CAZALJ010000136.1:0-5712 GCA_964485715.1 uncultured archaeon | reverse complement strand
TTTTCTCAAAGATATATGTTGTCTAAAACAGATCTTCCAAGGTGAATAAGAAGAATGCCTATTTTCATTGATAGAATCTTAAACGACTTCAAAAATCGCTATAACACTGCAATCACGACGATTAATAAAGAAATGGTTTTTAATTATTCAGCCATAATTTTAATTTTCATTCTAGCTTATCTTGTTAGAATATTTTCAGTCATAATACCTTATGAAATTATCCTTACAGCGAACGATCCTTATTCACAATACCGTGCAGCAGTTTACCTTGAAGAACATGGTCTTGCACAACTCCTTAGCTGGGTTGACACCCAAACATGGTACCCTGAAGGCCGATTCTGGGGAAATACTCTATACATCGGAACACCTCTCTCAGCAGTTTTGCTACATCAACTAACAATATTCTTGGGGCTAGATATCTCATTAAAGATGATTTGTTTTTACCAACCAGCTCTGATGGGAGCTATAACCTGTGTAGCAATATATTTTCTAGGAAAAGAACTTGGAAATAAGAAAGTTGGAATATTAGCTGCTTTTTTACTATCGATTTCAGCTGGTCATTTACAACGAACTGTAGCGGGATTTTTTGATAATGAAGCGCTAGGAATTCTTTTCCTTGTCCTCGCATTATATTTCTATTCGCGATCTTTACGAACAGGATCCGTTATTTCTACAATATTTGCGGGAATTTGTTTAGGTGTCCTATCTGGATCGTGGGGCGCCTCGACTTATGTCTTCAACTTATTAACTCTTCATGCTCTTACCTTAATCCTTATTAAAAAACATTCAGATAGATTGTTTCTTTCATTCGGAGGATCAATACTTATAGGGTTCTTTATCATGATATTAATCCCAAGAAATGGTCCAACATCACTCCTCACAACAGATGCTTTATTTCCCCTGGCAGTTCTTGCACTGTTATTCCTAGTAGAACTATATCGATATATTGATACCTTCTATGACACATCTCAATTCCGTGATCGCATTAAAATCTTTTTACCCTTTATTGGAATTGCTGCAGTACTAGGAATCATAATTCTCTTCTTATCTGGGATTCTAACCAACCTGTCATCAAAATTTATAACTGTACTATTGCCAATATTCAGGGATGAAAACCCGATTTTAAAATCAGTTAGTGAACATCAGATTGTTACATGGTCTACATTTTTTAGAAATACGGGGATTTTAATCTTTTTCTTACCATTAAGTCTTTATTATCTCTATGAAAAACCAACCGAAAGAAATATACTCCTCCTATTATTTGGAATGACAGCTATATACTTTGCAGGTTCTATGGTAAGATTAGCTCTAATATTAGCCCCAGCTGTTGCTTTATTGGCAGCAAAAACTATTGATCAAACATTATTACCCTTTACATTGGCCTTCCAAGAACGATTTGCATTAAGTCGGCGAAAAACTCGTTTTACACAACCGCTATCTAATGAACATACTGCAATAGCCTTTGCATTTATAGGCATTTTTTTACTAGTCTCAGTAACCATGGCAGCGGATGCCTCCGTTAAGAACACACAAGCTCCATCAATCCTCACTCCAGTATTTACGGGACAACAATTTATTCTAGGGGGAGACTGGCTAGAAGCAATAGGGTGGCTAGAATATCATACTGATACAACAGATGTCGTCGCTTCTTGGTGGGATTATGGCTACTGGATTAGTGGGAACTCTAATACTACCATTTTAGTAGACAATGCTACAATGAACAGTACGAAAATTGGCAATATTGGTTGCTTATTAGTTCTCAATCCACGAGAATCATTAAAGATAGCAAAAATGTATGATGTTACCTATATTGTCCTTTTAGTCTCCGATGGCTGGTGGCAACTTGATTCTGACCTTGGTAAAGTTCCATGGTTTGTAAAAATTGGTGAGCACAGTGGTAATATCATCCAAATCGATCAAGACGATTATTTAGAGTACGATTCACGAGGCCAGTATATTCAAGGTTACGTTGACAAGTTTTATGAATCAGTATTTTGGTCTTTATTCACTGCGGAAGTCAAGGATGAAACATACACCCGTATAACAGGTTATGCTCCCATATCAGAGAATGCTCCTTCAACAAAAGGATTCCACACGGATTATACGGACTACGCGAACTATTATGAGCTTGCTTATAAAACAGCTCATGATTGGGTTTATATCTGGCGTATTAAATGGGAAGACATTCCCCCAGGGGCCATTGCATCATAGATTCACTTATTTCCTAAGATAAATAATGAGGGGATTCATGGAAATTACTCCTCTCTTTCATCTTTTTATATTAATAAGCTCAATGCGCAGAATGTATATTAAAAAATCGCAATTGATGAAAAAGGCCATAAATTTCTAAATCAAATGGGGAAAAGGTATCTTTTTCATTAAGAAATACATCGTTATCTTTTTTAGTGAGACTTTTGTAGTTTAATAAAAGAGTAGAAATTTCACCAAATTACGAAGATTTTACCTTTATATGTCATTCTCATCTTGATTATTCATTTTTTGGGGTTTATTCTGCTTTGGAAAAAACAAAATTAGTAAAAATCTTCTTAGAATACAACTTTAATATTGCAGCTGATGCCTTAGATTACGTGATGAAGAGAAATATATCAGAAGAAATCCTCAGAGAAAGAATAAAGAGGATCCCTCAAGAAATTTCCGTCTTAAAATTAAAGATGGTTATGGAGTTTTTAGACACTCCTGATCAGTCTCCCCAAATTATTAAGGGAGAATCTTTGGTTCATCCTGATACAAATCAAGAAAAGGTACGTATTACTCCTACTGTTCATCGTCCTTCTTCCTATATCAAAATCGAACTAGATATTCCAGAGAGAACATCTGATAAGCCAGACATTACTATTTTCAGGCAATTATTTCAGGATCGTTTTGAACAACTTGCAAACATTCTTATGGAAAATCTTACTAATTCTGAGGTTATATTAAAAAGAAATCTCCAAGCAGATGAAATTCCGCGCGTTAAAAGTGGAATTCTTATTGGGATGGTTCAGGATACTCGGGTTTTACATACAAACAAGTTTGTAATCCAATTGGAGGATCCAGAAAGTGAAATAATTACTAATTGTGTAATGGTTCAAGACAGTAAAAGTTTTCCTGAGTATCGTGACATTATTCGTGATACTGTAATTGGTATTTCAGGTGTTCTGCCTAAGAATTTCGAAGGGGGGTACATTTCGGCTTTTTGGGGAAAAGATGTTATCAGACCAAGTTTTACACCAATAGAATTTAAACCTACCTCCGATTCTCACAAGATCCTATTCATTGCTGACTTACATTTCGGTTCAAAGTACTTTTCACGAAGAGTTTTTGCTAGTTTAATCAAATTTCTTACATTACAAGATCTAAAACCCACCTATGAAAATATTGCTGCAGAAATTAGTACCATAATAATAGCTGGAGATCTTGTAGATGGTATTGGACATTTTACAGACCAAAAAAGCCAGATTTCGTTTCACTCTCTCCAAACTCAATATGAAGGTTTAGCAACATTACTAAAAGAGATTCCTTCACACATTCAAATTATCGTCATTCCTGGAGAACACGACGCAACACAAACAGCCCTACCTCAGCCAGCGATCGATAAACAGATTGGCAAAGCTATTTTCACAATCCCAAACCTGACATGTCATGGCAATCCTTTACGCTTATCACTTGATGATCTGAACTTCTTAGTATTCCACGGACAAGGAAATTACTCACTTTTTCAAAAACAAATTCAACCAGACCCCCTGAATCCAATAATGGGAATAAAACATCTTTTAGAATACCGCCATCTTTGTCCTGAATATGGGTCATTCAACCCTCTCGCTCCTTTTAGGAAAGATTATCTGGTTATTGATAAAATACCAGAAGTCGTTGTTTCAGGACATTTCCATCGAGCACATTTTGAAGAATATAAAGGGGTTAAGATTATCACGTGTGGAACCTTTAACCGAGGAGAACAAATAAAGTCCTATTTAGGAGGAAAAGCAACCATTGGAATAATTCCCATCCTTGACACCGTGACAGGAAATGTGAATATGATAGACTTAAAGACTCTTTGAATATACTAAATAACTTATTTTATTCTAATACCAATTGATTTTTCCTGATATTATTTTATCTTCTTTTAAAACTGATTCTAACAAAGATTTGGGGATACTAAAACGAATTTCTTTTGTTCTACCATGTCTCCCTCGTGATACAACTCGTGCACTAATTATTCCGAGCGCATCCAGCTCGTTTATTAGGTCACCAACACGTCTCTGGGTCAAAGAATCCATTCCCATCTCTTTACAAATGCGAGAATATTCTTCATATACATCCCCGGTAGATACAGTTTTTGAATTATCAGTAATATTCTCAAGCAAATATATCGATAACATAACAATTTTTGATTGTAGTGGTAAGGTACTAATTACTTCGGTTATGGTATTTCTCTCTATTGCACCTTGGGCTTTTTTAACATGTGCTTGATTGATTTTTTCGGTTCCTTCTCTCTCTGCTATCTCTGCTGAAACACGCAAAAGATCGATAGCCCGACGTGCATCACCATGTTCTAGAGCTGCTATCGCTGCTATCATGTTAATAACCCCTTCAGATAAAGCACTTTCTTGAAAAGCTAATTTAGCCCTCTCAACCAATATATCAGTTATCTCAGGAGCTTCATACGGTTTGAAGACAAGCTCTTCCTCTGATAACGAAGATAATACTCTTGGATCTAGATATTCTTTGAATTTCAAGTCGTTTGATATTCCAATAAGACTTACTTTTGCACGGTTTAAGTCTGAATTTATTCGTGTTAGATTATAGAGCGTTTCATTCCCGGACTTTTTTATTAAACTATCTATTTCATCTAGTACGACAATAAATAGCGAATCACGTTGATCCAAACCGAGTTTAAATCGAGAGAATACCTCATCTGTTGCAAGGCCAGTAAATGGAACTTCAATCCCCAATGTACTACATAAATCAGCAAAAACTCGGTAGTTTGTATCTACGGTGTTACAATTTAAATAAGCCACCTCAATCCGAAGCCCATGATGGGGTGCCTTTTTACCTAAAATGTTAAGTACATACTTAGAGACTGCTGTTTTTCCTGTTCCTGTTTTACCAAAACATAATATATTACTAGGTTTTGCTCCACGGAGGACAGAAGCCAAAATATAGCCTAATTGCTTGATTTGTTCGTCACGATGGGGAAGATTCTCAGGAACAAAGGAGCCATCAAGAACATCGCGTCGTTTAAACAATTTAGGGGACTTAAGATATCCTTCGAATATTTCATCCAATGTTACATCAGATTCATCATATTGATCCAATAATAAGCCTCTCACCAATTATGTTCAAAATTATTCGTTCCAATTGCATTACCTGTATTTCCACTCGAAAAATAAAAGTCGAGAACGTTAGATAATACACGTTTTAGTTGAATCATTCTATTTATACAGGAAATACCATTATTTCTTGTAGAATAAAAGGTAAACAAATACCATGGTATTACGTTAATACTTATATTTTGACTTCTTATGAGTTTTTATTTAGCCAGATCAGACTCCTTATTACCTCAGTAATCCACCAATGGTCATAAGCAGCTTTCACTACTCCATTAGTCAAGTTATCAAAGCCAAAATGATTAATTAACGTAAATTAAAATTGAATCCAACGATTAAGAATCTCTAGACTGTAATCGTTTTTAGAATTCTTAATCACGTTTGT
>CAZALJ010000135.1:0-5720 GCA_964485715.1 uncultured archaeon | reverse complement strand
AGCAAACGATTGATGCGATTCGTAAGAATAAAGGTATATCTGTAAATGGATTAATGGAAGGTCATTTTCCTGTTGATATGGCAACAACCTCTATCAAAGATGCTATTAAAGACAGTCAGCTTTTAATGATAGTAACACCAGCCAATGCGCATAAAGAAATAGCCCAAAGAATTGCCCCATACTTAGATAAAGATCAAATAGTTGTATTGAATCCTGGGAGGACTGGAGGTGCTTTAGAGGTTAGTAATACTATCAAAAATAATAATGGGCCTTTTAAACCGAAGGTAGCTGAAGCACAATCACTTTTATTTGTTGCACGAAGTCCTAAACCTGCTAGTGTAGATATCATTGGGATAAAACGAAAATTACCTGTTGCAGCTTTTCCAGCATATTATATTGAGGAAATAATGCCTCTCTTAAATGATCTCAATCATGCTTTCTGGGAGGCTGAAACGGTGTTAAACACATCTTTTGATAATATAGGGGCTATTTTCCATCCTGGACCTCTGTTACTCAATGTCGCACGGTGTGAAAATCCCAAAATTACTTATCGACATTATATCGATGGTATCACCCCGACAGTAGCATCTTTCCTAGAGAAAATGGATGAAGAAAGAGTTAATGTTGCAAATGCGTATGGAGTCACGGCTATTACCCTTAGAAACTGGTTAAATGTTGTTTATGGGTCAGAAGGGGCTGATCTTCATGAAACAATTAAAAATACTAAGGAATATCATAGTGTATTGGCACCTTCGACACTTAAAGTGAGGTATATCTTTGAAGATGTACCTACAGGGTTAGTTCCTATTTCTGACTTGGGGGCTGCAGCAGGAATTCTAACTCCGCATATTGATATTATAATAAATCTAGCTAATTGTATGTTAAACACGGATTATAGAAAAACTGGACGTACGATTGAGTCCATGGGATTAGCTAATATCCCAAGTTATTTACTGAAAGAGTACATTACGTTAGGGGATGACTTCTATATTGATATAAGAATGCGAGAGGGTGTGTTAGAAGAATGACACATAATAGGACTATATTATGTGCTACATTGGGTTCCTGTGTTCACGTTGCTGGAATTTTTAATTTCATGCGACTAGCGCAACAACAGGGCTATAAAACCGAGTTACTAAGACCCCCCAACACCATTGATGAGATCCTTCAAAAGTTACAAAAGAGTGATGCCAAAATAGTTGCATTAAGTTATCGTTTGAGCCCAGAGTCAGCAGTTGAAATTATTAAAGAATTGAAAGATAGATTGATTCATGAGTCAAGAGGAAGGACATGGATTTTTGGCGGAACCACCCCTGTTTGTGAAGCCATCAAACCACTAGGATTTTTTGATTATTATTTCAATGGAGAGACGACAGACATCGATGTTTTAGGGTTTTTAAGAAGGTCACGGCAACCGTTTAAGGAGGAGGAAGTCTTTCCTACTACTTTAATTGAACGAATCGAATTTTCTAAACCTTTTCCGCTTCTAAGAGCTCATTTTGGAGTGCCTTCCGTAAATGAAACGCTTAAAGGTATTGAAAAGATCAGTCGTGCGAAAATAATAGACATTATTTCAATTGGGCCTGACCAGAACTTCCAAGAAAACTTCTTTTGTCCTGAGGAGATGAAAAAGCTGGAACAGGGAGCAGGAGGAGTTCCGATCCGCTCTGAAGAGGATCTTGTTAATTTCTATAACACATCAAGACAAGGAAATTATCCTCTATTACGCTGTTATTCAGGGACTCGTCATCTCATTAAAATGGCAGAATTACTGCAAAGAACAATTCACAGCGCATGGGGGGCTACACCACTCTTTTGGTATTCTGAGCTCGATGGGCGAAGTTCAAGAGTACTGTCAGAAGCAATTAGAGAAAATCAGGAAAACATGGTTTGGCATGGGGCACGAAACATCCCCTTTGAATCGAATGAATCACATCACTGGAGTCTACGCTCAGCTCCAGACTCAGTTGCTGTTTCAGCTGCTTTTCTGGGTGCTTATAATGCCAAAAAGGCTGGAGTCAAACATTATATATCACAACTCATGTTTGATACTCCTCTGAATATTTCTCCAAGATATGATTTAGCAAAAATGTTGGCTAAAACAGAACTAATTGAAAGTTTACATGATGAGAATTTTACATCTTTTCGTCAAGTTCGTTCAGGACTCCTCAGTTTTCCAGAGGATCCACATCTTGCCAAAGGGCATTTAGCTTCCTCTCTTCAAATTTCAATGTTTCTCAATCCTCACATTGTACATGTGGTAAGCTATTGCGAAGCTACTCATGCTGCAACAGCAAAAGAAGTCATTGAGAGCGCGAAAATCGCCCGAAAAGTAGTTACTAATTCTGCTAGAGGATTACCATCCATTCTCAAAGATAAAAAATTGCAATCGTATAAACAACAACTTATCGCAGATGTGGGTAATATTTTACAATCTATTTGTCATATTGCAGATAAAAACGTTAAATATCCACTCGTGAACCCCACAACCCTCTCAAACGCTGTGAAAATTGGTATTCTTGATGCTCCTCATCTTCGAGGATCACCAGTTACTCGAGGGGGAATTGAAACAACAATAGTGGACGGTAAATGTATAACTATCGATAAACACACTCAAACACTAATTCATGAAAAAGTAAGGCTTAAAAGGATCTTAGAAAGAGAAGGATTCCCATTACTGGAGGAAAACGGGGTGGAAAGATTAAGTATCCAGAGTGTATGCTTATGAAATCTTGAGCTTTTGGCTTAGATAAGAAATCAATTCTTTATTTTGTGTGTTTTTACTAAATTACCGAAATCAGTTGCCCAATTACGGATTAATTGCCAATTTCGAAAATCATTCACTTTACCACCTTGTATTATAATACCACCCTCAACAGACTTCGCGAGTCTTTGGATGATCTTCTTTTCTAAAAATGAATAGTTTGAACTGGAGGAAAAGTCAAAAATACCTCCAAAAGCTTCAACCATGTCTGCTTTTACACCCGTTCTTTCCATGATTTCTTCTAGATATTTTTTACGGGCACCATCATAAGTTTTAGGGTTAGCTGCCTCTCCAGAACTGACAAACAAGCCTAAAACCTTGTCGTTCAGCAATTTATGGTTTTTCTTCAAAAAATTAAAAGCTTCCTTTGTCCAGCGACCCATTTTCACGCCAGAACCAACGAGAATGCCATCAAACTCATCCAGAGAGGGGGTACTTTCACCATCCTTTAGATTAAGCACTGTTGTGATAATTTCGTGTTTTTCGAGTTCTTCTGCAATCTCATGAGCAATTTCATCAGTACTTCCAAACCGACTTGCGAATACAATTAAGACTGACTTCAATTCTTTCACCAATGACTTTAAAGAACCTTTTGAATGATATTAATAAATTGAAGTCCATGAATTTTGTTCTACGATTTTCAATACAAAAAATTTCAGATGACATAACTCTGATGTTATTCATGATTTTTTAGAACAAGAATCCGATCGAATTTCTTTCTCTTAGATCGACTTGCTACTTTATTTAAGGGGATTTCGTCGTTAACTATTACTAATTCCTCAAAACCGAGTTTTTCTTGGTAAATTTCTGAAACTTCCTTAGCTGTGTTTATAGAATACTTGGTTCTATGAACATCTCCAAGAACATAAACAAGTAGTGATCCATCTTTCAACACTCGTTTTAGCTCTTTTCCAACTTTAATCATATCATTTAGATAGTTTCTATTGTCTTGAATCAATTCTTTTCTAAGACCATCTTGTTTTTCTTTGTTTAAACCGAGAAAATAAAGACGAACTCTGTTCTGTCCAACATAGTCGAGTGTATTGTAATACGGCGGACTACAGATAACAACATCAATAGAATTCTCCTCTAATTTTAAGTTACGAGCATCTCCATGCAAAATTTTGGTGTTTGTTTCCAACGGAAATCCTGTGGAATACATTCGCATAATCTTTGCAGCCATTCGTGGAATAACAGCACGATACTCAGGTTTGTCTTTATCAGGACGATATTTGGGGTGAGTAACTGGCCGCGGAGTCATAGGAATTATGCAGCCAGTCCATACAGAAAGATACCCAGGACGATTCCCGTGTAAGATACCCATAAAACAACTAAGAAGAAACCATTCTTTTTCCTCTGATAGCTTCTTATTCAAAAATACAATTTCTTTAAGAGTCTCAGGATGAAAATAAGCTTGAATCCAATCTGAAACATCACTTATGTCTATTTTAGATGTATCAATGTTTCCGATGTTCTTTAAATAAGCTAAATAATAATCAATTGATTTTCTTTCAGATTTTCCCTTAGCCACCACAAATCCGTAAATATTTAAATCAACGCCGATAGCTTTTCTTTGGAGAAAGTCTGCTTCTAAGGGAATTGTCCCTACACCCATAAAAGGGTCTAACACAATGTCTCCTTTATTTGAAAAAATCTTGATGAGCCAATGAGCTAAAGAAGGAGTCATCCTTCCTTGATATGGTGACAAACTGTGCAACCAATTTCCCCAATGCTGTCTGTCATAGGGTTCATCACGCCACCCTACAGTTTCAAGAAGTTTAATTGCGTTTTCTAATGTTCTGGGGTAATTATTGGAATAAAATTCATCTTCATAGAGTTTTGAATCAAATTTCTTATTGAATTCTAATTTAAATGACCCTTTTAAATTCCCTGTTGAAAGATCTCGCCATATCTTTTGATATCGGGGATATGGCTCTTTATCAATGAAGGGAAAGGGATCCTTTAAGCCCAGGTGGTCATAAAGTGTCATTAAGTTCTCCTTACTACATTCTTTCTCCTAATTTCTAGATTGTGTTGACATAATACGATTTTTTATTCTTTGTAAGCTTTTAACAATAACTGTAGAGAGTAAAATAATAGCTAAAAGGGCATCAAAGGATGCAATGAGAGAACCTTCGTGATCATAAGTAATGTCATAGTCAAAGGGTTCTATAACAAAACCAAGTGAAAGATCCGAGATTCTTGGTGGTATTGATTGGATTATTGATATCTGAAAATCAAACTGGTAACCTCGAAGATCGAGAGGATAAAATAGTGGTACAAGCCCTTCAAGGTCTAAAATTGGATGGGTCAAGAATGAAATCGATGCTAAAAGCAAATATTTCATAGTCATTGGATATTTTGACGAAAGTGCTGGTTGCGAGCTTATGTAATACCTCGCGCCCGAATTGAGCAATAATAGGAGCACCCCTGAAACCAATAATGAATGAAATGGATAGCGGGTTCCCGTTAGGGTTTTATCAATAACATCAGGTAAAGCTGCAGTCAAAGATAAGATCACTAAGTGCTCGAGAGGAATTTCAAGATTAAACAAACGATCTGAGATGACCAGTACAGCAAAAGCAGCAATCACATGGAGGAGAAGAGTCGGCATTTTCAGTATTGTCTTTTATTTACTGTTAGTATAGAAAGTTTTTCTTTCTCGAAGGATACCTACAATTTTTTGTAAATCTCTTTACTTTCTTTCAAAATACGCTTAATCGAGTTGAAATATATTAACTAACGTCGTTTTTTATAAGAAGGTCAAGTAGAATAGTGCTTAAACCTCGGAGAGCACAACACTGGTGATTGTTTTCTCAATCCCTTCAATATCCCTTAGTTTTACCACAACAAAGTCATTCAAAGCATCGACGTCTTTCACTCCAACTTTAACAATAAGATCAATTTCGCCAGTTACAATTGAGACTTCTTCAACTTCAGGTAACGTTTTCACTTT
>CAZALJ010000134.1:0-5729 GCA_964485715.1 uncultured archaeon | reverse complement strand
CTTCTTCTTCTGCTTCCATGTCTTCTAGGTCTATTTCGGCTTCCCAGAGTTCGGCGCAGGTGGAGCACAGTCCTAGGTTTCCGCATTCTTCGCAGAGGGGAGCCCCGCACATGTCACAGTACACAGCGCTGTCTTCAGAAACATCTTTTCCGCAATCTGCGCATTTTACCTTTCATATTTAGGAAAACTGGCCTATCACATAAGATGTCGCCAGCTAGTTGCTTATGCACCTTTCAAGAGGAACCAAGATAGCATGCGCGCGAAAATACATATGTGGTAAGTATATTATTAGTTTGAATAACGAAGGGTGCCATATGATTGTTAAGATAGAGTGTGGTACTGGAGAGGACGGAGAGGATTATTGGTGGCAGGGAGAGTCACTTGAAGCGTTCTGGTGTGGCAGTGACTCTGGCGTTGAATTGGAAAAAGTAGGAAATATGTATGTAGTGCACTCTCGTAAAGATTGGGGCGGAAATGGTTACACCCTGACTTTCTATATTGCTGACAACAAACGTGAAGCAACTGAGAAATTTGTGGAGGAATTGGAGTCCTTAGTGAAGGATTGCGAATTGTCAGAAAGTGAGATTAAGGCAGCATTAAGGACCGTTGAAAAGTACAAGGAGTATTCGCAGGACTTCAATCAACTAAAGCAGATTGCGGAAAAACTTATCGCAGGAGAAGATCTTTGGGAGGAACCAGTTATCCACAGACAATCGTCTTTAGAGGTCTTTGAAGAGTTTGATGAAAAGCTCAGAAGCGTGTTGCATTTATCTCAGGATGCGATGGAATGCATAAAAGAGTTGATTCTAGCCTATGGACCGCATGAATGGAATAAGAAAAGTTTGGAAGTCGTAGGGTCTTGCACATATATTGTCGTCAATTACAAAGGATACAACGTTGATAAGTCGCAGATTGCCAGCATACTCCAGATCACTAAGGAAACCTTCGATGCTCTTTGTAACGAGATATGTTCTTCGTTGAGTTTGCCTCCGATATACTCAAATGGGCTTACTGAGAAAGAAGCTAAATTCGAAGAAGAGCTAAAGCAGCATGCTTTCGAGCTTAGAAGACTAGTAGATCAAGGTAAGTCTTTCTATTGCATTTCAGATAGTTTGAATATCGAGCCCAAAAGACTCAAAGGATATTTGAGAAGATTAGGGTTGAAATGTAAGACCTTAGGATGGGGATCGAAGGAGAGTGGTCTTCAAGAGGAATCTCTTTGAAGAAAGTTCTATTCGTTTGCGGAGGAAATACTTGTCGCAGTCCGATTGCAAAGATTATTTTGGAACGAATGTTACGAGAAAGAGGATTGGAGAACAGAATTTCCGTAGATTCGGCGGCCAAATGTACGCCTACACACCCAACAGCCACCCAAAAGGCAAAACAAGTAATAAAGGAATTGTATGGAAAGGATCTACTCTCTAGCCACAAATCGAAATCACTGAATCAAATGAATCTCGATGATTTTCACCTCATTCTTACAATGAAAAGAACCCATAAACACGACTTGCCAACTGACAAAACGTTTACACTTAAGGAATATGCCGGAATTGAAGGCAATATTCTTGACCCCTACGGTAAAAGCCTTGAAGTATATAGAAACTGTAGAGATGAGATCAAAGATTGCTTGCGGCGAGCAATAGGCAAGATCATTAGCGATTGCTGAAAAACGTTATGTGACGCGGCATGGAAGTGGAAGAGTAGTGAAATAATGAAGTCTGGCATTTACCGCTTCGAGATATCAAATTTTAAAGTTTTAGCCAAGGATTTTTCAATGGGCTGATTTGCTCCGGTATGCTAGCATCTACAAAATCACTGAGATGACTTTTGATGAAATCCAATAGAAAATCAGGATCTACTTCTAACTTAGCTGCTAGTTTTTTCAGTGAGATGCTATATCTGGGTCGAATTCTCAACACTTCATTTAAAATCTCAAAAATAAATCCTTCGCTCCATATTTCATCTCCCTTTTGGTCTACACCCACATGTGAAATCAAGCCAATTCGCTTTAGATCTCTTCTTGAATCGAATTTTAATGTCTTTCCATATTCATGATAATGTGTTTGATGTAGCATTCCAAAGTTCTGAGCAACTGTTGATATTACTTCAGCAACTGGTGGAGATGTAAAGAAAATCGCATCATCTCCAGATAGATCGGGTATACCCGTCACTGCACCAATAAGACGGGAAGTCTCAATCGCGTTTGTTAGTACATTTCTGAACCACTCAAACGGCATTGATTCAACGATTTTGGGAATATCTTTAACAGCCCAAAGAATCCTCCCAAAGGCTCTCGGGTCTTCCAGTGATAGTGGAAGAGAAATCTTCATGCTGAATCTTGTTGATCCAAGAAAAATCGATTCGATATTACTGCAAAAGTCTCTCAAAATACTAAGTATGTTCCAAACAGGTTCACCCTCATTGGGCGCGCGTGCGACTTTCAGGAGTCTCAGAAGTAAATCCGAAGTTGTAGTCACAGACAAAGGATTTTCAAGGTGGAGCTCAAAATCGCGAAAAATTCGTCTACAATAATCTTCTGTCACTAGAAATTTGACACACCAGTTCAAGTTCCATGGAAAGATAGGTGCTAGTCTGAGGTTATACATTTTTCGCTTGCTATTAAACGAGATGATTCCCAGATCTTCCAGCATTAGTACTTTTTCTTGATCGATAAACTCGTCTTTTTGAATATCTTTCTTCACAAATACAGGGCTTCCCTTCACAAACGTCAAACATGCTCGCAACTGGTTGCTTGTGGCTAAGAGTCTAAAGCGGCTAGTTGCACGCAGATATTGATATCGAGAATCTGTACTGCACACCGATATTGTTGTTGCCCATTTTATCGTATCATCAACGTAGGTTGATCCTAGAGGACCAAATTCTAGAGTTGCAGCTCCGATGAGATGTCTTAAGAGAAAACTCGACAAAGGATCGGAGGTCCAGATTAGAGTCTGAATATTATCCCAAAAGTTGTTTACATTTTCAGATTTCGCAGCCATTTCATAAAGAATCCTTTCAAGACGCCATGGGACAAAAAACAGTCTTTTCGTCTCCTTAAGAACACAACTTATCACCGAGAAAAGTGCAAAGCCCTTTGAAGATAACATTATGATTTCGCTTTGTGGAATGTAACACAATGTGGGGTATTTTTGGATTTGGCTGGCTATTTCCATCTTTAGAGATTGTATGTCACATCTCAAGACTTTTGATATATCAAAGAGTGTTGCTTGTTGTCCAGAGCTGCGCAGTAACCATAGGACAAGCTCTCGTATGTGCCACTTTAAATCGAAGGAATAGCGATGTCTAGGATTCATTGGCTGATTTCCAAACCTTAGCATCCGAATCAGGCTTTTTTGCTATAGCATCCTCACCTGAATGCCATGATCTTCTAGGTCTCACTTGAAAGGGGATCACCGTTTCAGTAATGTCGTCTATTGCAAGTGCAAAACCTGCCCGGTCATGGGGAAGAGTGTCGACATGTTCAAGAATATTACTAGCCGAGAACGTGGGTCGTATTCTATTCAACGCATCTATATCCACCTGAGCAGTTAGTCTATGACACAATATAAGATCGCATTGGGACAGTATGTCCATGTCTAAACTACCGGGTCTTTGCGTAGAAAGAACCAATGATAAACCAGGTTGCCTCCCCATTCGAGCCCAGTTCTTCAGCGGAAGTGATGCTGCTGTGTTTCTATAGTTAGGTGCAAATCTATGCGCCTCGTCGATTAGCATCCAAACCATCGGAAAAGCTTCTGCTTCCGCCAGTCTACTTTTTCCTTCTGGCTTGACTATACGAGACAACTCCTCCCGACGCGCTTCAACACGAAACTCGAAGATCTTGCGTGCAATCAGCCCAAGAACAAGACTTCTCAGTCCCCAGCCTCCCTGAAGATCTTCTCGAATGTCAGAAAGATTTAGCACAGTAACTTGACCTGGTTTAACTATGTCAAATATACGTGTAGGTACGTCTTTTTCATCAGTAAAAATCCCCCACTGTTGTAGAGAAGCGAATCTTCGTGTTAATGCAAGTTTGGACTGAGTAGAAGCTTCTGATTGTGGCATTCCCTTTATCTCGTTGATAATATGTCGAATTAAATAATTGTTACCTAATTTTTCCTTAAGATTAGAAATGGCAAGAGAGAGAGCCAGACCCATTGGAGAATTCACATCAATCTCGAAAGCATAGCACCAGTCAGTGTCTTCTAGTTCGCCAGGATTGAGGAGAAAACCCTTATCATACATCCAGCCTTGCTTCTTATAGTTTGTCTCAAACTTTGCTGGGATCATGACCCTAATGTCTCTAGAGAAGCCCTGCCTTTCAAGTCCCCAATCTTCGTATAGCATTTTCGATTCCATTGAATCGATATTTCTCATCTTCATGGACCAGAAAATTCCCATGGGATCCACAATTACAATTGAAAGGTTCTTTCGGACTTCATTGTCAAGTGATAGAAACTCTTCGGTTAAGACACCTAAGGTGTACGATTTGCCATACCCTTTCTTTCCACAAACAACGACCACGTGAGGTCTCAGGAAGTCCATGCAGACTAGCAATTTGTGATTCAATTCCTTGCCAAGGACACCGCAGAATTTGTCTGCAAATTCCTGTCTATCCCTAAGTTTGCGACCTAGAACAACGGATCCATTAATAGATATTTCTCTATAACTCATTTACTCACCCCCATGTTTAAGCTAACTAAACCGAGCTCAATCAGATCTATTATTGCTTCTTCGGCTTCAATCTTGTTTCCGACGGTCCTTATAAACTCCGAGTAGTTAAGGGAGTCTAAACCACCAAACTCTGAGATGAACTTCAGCGCCTTGGCAAAAGCACCCTTAAAAGCAGATCTGTTGGCATTCAAAATATCCTCATTGAGGGAATCAACAGATTGCTTTATACTTTGTTTTCTGTATGTAATCTTCTGAATGAAATTTAATATTCCATCTGTAATTCCGGTAACGGATCCTTCACTCAAGTCAGGGGCAGCTAATTCATCGAAAATATCGACTTCTTTATAGATATCTTTTGATCTTTTTTCCAACTTTTGGTGAATTGACTTGTCAGATGTAGGTGCTTTTTTGTGAAGTATCAACATGGAATTTTTGAGGTATGACTTTTGACGTTTCATGCAACTTATTAGCTCACCTTTCTTGTCTTTGGTCACAGCTTGTACTCTTTTTAATACTGAATCAATGTAATCCGACAGAAGTAGCTTAGCTTCACCTGCGCTCAGGATGCTTTCTACGTATTTTTCGTTTGATAAATGTCTAAATGAGGTCCCGACCATTTCACTGATCTCAGCCTTGGATCCTGGTGAGAAATCTTGTGGGATATACAGAAGTTTCTCATAATTTTCCCTGATTTCATTTAGATAATCATCAACAGCTCGTTTGACCTCATCTTCGATCTCTCTTGATTCTGCAACTGCTTCATTTAGGTTGATCTCAAATGATTCACAATCTGAAAGGAATTCCATAAATAACCCTTCATTGAGTTTCTCCTCCAGAGAACGTTTTCGTTCCCATATGGAGTCCAACATTCGAGGTCGCGCGAGGGAAAGTTGAATTTCCAAGACATAGCGTTTTACCTTGGGTTTTTTCATTAAAGCTCGAACCATAGGTGAGTCAGGTTTGTTGAAATCAAGTGAGTCACAGATTGCGATGGCCGTTTTTTGTTCTTTTTCCGCCTGTTCTAGCTTTTCGGCAATCTCTGTTCGTTTGCCTAT
>CAZALJ010000133.1:3982-5731 GCA_964485715.1 uncultured archaeon | reverse complement strand
TATGAGAATTCACAAACCAATTGATTTGCTTTATCTCTTTCAATCATCTTACTTACCAAATGAGATTCGTATGACTTTAAATCGAATAGCAGAACATATTTTCACCTATATAGTACCCCTTCCCCATCGTGCGCTCTTTGAATACCGCGATAGTGATGATATCCTTACCCTGTATTCTTTATCAAACCTGCAGGACGATGAGATCTTAATAATTACAGGAATTGCAGATAGTATAACTCAAGTCGAGGGCCAGCTTTCACAGATGGCATTAAGAATATTCATACGTGACATCAATGAACTCTCTAAAAAGGGATACACAAGAGACGAAATCTTCCAAAAATCCATTTTGAAAGAATGGCAACTATCAACATGGGTTACTCTTGAAGGGGAAGGCACACCAGAACCTCTCATGTCGTGGACTAATCTTAAGGCAGCATCCAATCTTGAAGAATAGGTGGTGATAGATCATATGTTAGAAAAAAGTCGTTTGACCAAAGAATTCGAACAACAATTCGGAAATTTGACCTCACGAATTGAATTATTACAAAAAACCCAAGCAGAGACAATCGAACAGTATCTTTCCGTGCTTCCTGATTACGTCTCTATTAATCTGAAAAAAATCATTGCTGCCTCTTATCTTCTTTGTCTAACAGAAGAGATCTTTCAAGTCACATTTGAACACTTTCAAAATGATTTTATGACATTTTGTTCAATGATGGGGTTTAATTTTAAAGAATTAGATGCTATCTCCGACCAAAAGTTTATTCTTAACTATTTAAATCCGTTCTTCAAAATTTTATCGGTTTCTTCAGATTTTTTCCAAGAGATGCTAAAAACATTCATTGTCGAACTGGCTACAGGATACAGCCAAGAATTAGTTAAAACATTGGTCATTATCAATTTTTTACAACCGTTATTTCTTGAAATACTAAACATCATTCAAAAAGAGGTTGATCTACGCTTTGTCTGTGCTATATTGACTACTATAATTGAAGACTTCATAGATAGAAAAACGAGGCTCAGAAAAGGCCAAGAAATCGGTGAATTTTCAATTGCAGAGGTATACGAGGAATTCAAAAATCTGTATCCTCTTAGTCAGGGTGATGATTTGATCTTCGATATGTGCAATAGCTTAACTGTTCAACGTACGTGGTCATCTTTGGAAAAACTTGTTAGGAGAGAAATTGAAGCATTATCAAAGTCCATCACGGAGCAACGTGAGGAGTCATTCGCTCAATACCACGCAAATATCGCACGAGAAAAAGAAATGTACTCAGATAATTATTATGTATCAATGATTACTGGACGATTATTTGAATTGTTTGTATTAGAAAGATCAATGACTGACACGCTCCGAACTGGAATTGTGAACGCTGTTGATGTGATGATTCGTCGTTATTTGATTGATAAACATGGTTATGCCTCAGCTAGCGGGGAAGAAACTTTACAAATCGCCTGTTCCTTATTATGGGAAACTGTGTGGGAACTTCCTCAAATCATCGCTGCAATCTTGGAGCCTAAAGAAATTATGAAGATTATGAAGATGGATAACCCTCGTGAATGGTTGAAATACAACGAAAGGGAATTCAAAGAGCGCTTTTGTCAAGTGTTGGCAAAACATGCGGGTAATAATCCTCTTCCTGCGGTAATAGGTAATGCTTTTGTGAAAATGCTTGAGACAGCACAAAAATTAAGGGTTAGAATAACGTTTGATTGAGGTAATAATTATTATAGTAAAACTAATAAAAA
>CAZALJ010000133.1:0-3882 GCA_964485715.1 uncultured archaeon | reverse complement strand
AAAACCGTTAAAGAAAATGACATTAAATTGGCAGCAACCAAATAAGCTCCTTTTCGGTGTCGATCAACATTCTTTTTTTCTTTTTTTTTCCACAATATTTCTCATTCTCTCACAGGCAGTATACTTCCAGGTATGAGAGCGCCCTCTTTTTTATTGAATTCTAAAGACCCTATAAAATATGTTAATCTATTGAAAGAGTTATTGAAAAACTCAAAGAGAAAGAGTTGCATAAATAAATACGTTATTTTTTATCAATTAAAACATGAATGAAGATCAAAAACTTCCAGATAACAGTATATTTTACCTATAAAAAGAAGTTAGAAGTGTCAGCAAAGAATAATTTTTAAAATTAAAATAACCAAAAATTGTTTTTTCACAAAATGATACAATCTTGCACATCTTTTTCTTCCTTTTCAGCTCGAAACTTAATATCCCAATTTTTCTCAATAGAAATAGTGATATTACTCGTCTATCTGCTATAAAAAATGAGTATTAGAGAAAAACTAGGAAATTCACTGTATTCTTTCGACAAAAATCCTTATCTCAATATTTTGTAATGAGTGACAATCACATGGGTTGATGTGAATTCATGCTCTCAGAGCAATAATGCCATATGTGCTAGCCAATATCTCGGGCAGTACACTCACGAAAAAAAGAAATATTTATAAAGATGAGGAATTGAGGGTTACTTGTTCTGCTAAAAAGGAGAATAAAGGCAGGACAACACTTAATTTTGGAGAAAAGGTGAAAAAAAAATGGCAGGATTTGCATCTGCAAGAATTGAGAAAATAATCCGAAACGCGGGCGCTCGAAGAGTTTCCGCAGACGCGATTGACCGCTTGAATGAGATCGTAACTGACTACGGCACCAACATTGCCAAATACGCAGTTGAGATTGCTCGTCACTCTGGTCGAAAAACCGTTAAAGAAAATGACATTAAATTGGCAGCAACCAAATAAGCTCCTTTTCAGTGTCGATCAACATTCTCTTTTTCTTTTTTTTTATTTAAGGCCAGATCTCATCTTTCAAACTTAACAATGAGCCGTGATAGAACGCTTTCTTCGGAAAATAGTTCAGGATTAGTGTGATTTTCGATTTTTATCATCAACAATCGCTTTTTTTCAATCTCCCATTAACGGCAATTATTTCATCATTATTAGGATATTAGGGAGTTAAAGACATAATTACGTCCGTTTTCAACACGAAGAGAAGATATAATGACAAATTCGTCTCTATTAACCGAATCAACCCTGTAGAAGGAGTTGTACAAAGTGACAGGAGCATCCGGAAAATGTATTTAACATTTTTCAAAAAAGCGTTAGATGAGTGTAATACTCCCTAAATTCTTGCAATTGGGAATTTGGGTGATAGTAAAAGCATATTGAAAAATAACAGTATGTTATATTATAATAATTGCGAGGTTTATTACTATGCAATTAGGTGGACAACCAGTAATTGTTCTCAAAGAAGGAACAGAGCGCTCACGCGGCCGAGATGCTCTGCGAAACAACATTCAGGCCGCTATTGCTGTTGCAGACTCAGTTCGCAGTGCATTAGGTCCACGTGGGCTTGATAAACTTTTAGTTGACTCTCTCGGTGATGTTGTTATCACTAACGATGGGGCAACGATTTTAGACGAAATTGACGTCCAACATCCTGCAGCAAAACTTCTTGTACAGGTAGCTAAAACCCAAGATCAGGAAGTCGGTGATGGCACTACTACATCCGTCATTGTTGCCGGTGAGCTGTTGAAGCGAGCAGAGAAACTACTTGATCGAAAAATTCATCCTACTGTGATCATCGCAGGATTCAAGCTAGCATCGGACAAATGCGCTGAGATTTTACAGAAAATTGCTAATAAAATCGACCCTAATAATATGGATCATCTCAAGAATGTTGCTAGAACATCACTCAATTCTAAGGCTACTGGCGGCGCGAAAGATCTTTTGGCTGAAATTGCTGTTAACGCAACCAAAGCAGTCATGGAAGAAGGAAAAGTAGACATAGATATGATATCCATTATTCAAAAACAAGGAAAGGGTCTCCATGATTCTGAACTGGTTCAAGGGATTGTCATTGACAAAGAAGTTGTAAATACCCGAATGCCTTCTTCTGTAAAAGCTGCTAAGATTGCTCTAATCGATCTAGCCTTAGAAATTAAGAAAACAGAGTTTGATGCAAAAATTCGTATCACTGATGCCTCTATGATGGATGCATTTCTAGATCAGGAACAAAATATGATCAAAGAAATGGTCAGTCGAGTCTATGAAGCAGGAGCTAATGTGGTTCTTTGTCAAAAAGGAATTGATGATCTGGCTCAACATTTTCTAGCCAAAGAAGGTATTTTGTCAGTTAGACGAGTCAAGAAATCTGACATGGAAAAATTGTCTAGAGCTACAGGTGCACGAATTGTTACCAATATCAAAGATTTGTCAGTAAATGATTTAGGGAACGCAGGACTTGTTGAAGAAGTTCAAATTGGTGATGAAAAGCTCATCTACATTAGGGATTGCGCTAATCCTAAGAGTGTCTCGATTGTTCTTCGAGGTGGTACGAAGTACGTGACCGATGAAGGAGAACGGGCATTACACGATGCACTATGCGTTGTACGCGATGTCCTAGAAGATGGTTGGGCAGTCGCAGGAGCAGGCAGCCCCGAAGTCGAACTACATAAGAGCCTCAAAGAATACGCTGGTACTATTAAAGGGCGTGAGCAGATGGCTGTAGATGCTTTTGCTGATGCTGTGGAAATTGTTCCCAGAACTCTTGCGGAAAATGCTGGCCTTGATTCAATTGATGTTCTAGTTGAGCTCCGTGCTGCTCATGAATCAGGAAACATCAATATTGGAATAAATGTTGACACTGGTAAAAATGTAGACGCCTTTGAGGCTGGAATCATTGAACCTCTTCGTGTCAAACGTCAAGCACTCCGATCTGCACGAGAAGCAGCAGAGTTAATTCTCAGAATTGACGATGTCATTGCGAGTAAAAGCTTAGGTGAAGGCCCACCAGGTATGCCCCCAGGTGGTCCAGGTATGGGTGGTATGGGTGGTATGGGTGGTATGGGCGGAATGCCCCCCATGTATTAGGAGGATAACAAAATGGCACTACAAGGTACTCCAGTATTAATTTTAAAAGAAGATTCATCACGAACTACCGGAAGAGATGCAGTTAGCAGTAATATAGCAGCTGCCCGCGTAATTTCTGAAGCAATTCGTTCAGCTCTTGGCCCTAAAGGGCGCGATAAGATGTTAGTTGATAATTTCGGAGATGTTGTAATTACTAACGATGGTGCGACAATTTTAAAGGAAATTGATATCGCACACCCTATTGGTAAGATGATGGTGGAGCTATCCAAAATTCAGGATCAAGAAGTTGGCGATGGAACTACTACTGTGGTTATTTTTGCAGGAGAATTACTTCAACACGCTTCGGATTTAATTACAAGCGATAAAATTCATCCTACCATTCTTGTTGAAGGTTTCCGAGTAGCTACTGATAAAGCAGTCGAGTTTTTGAATGAAATCGCTATAGATATGCCTGTTGATGACGATGCTATTCTGATTCAACTTGTCAATACTACAATGGGATCTAAAATTGTTGCTCGATCTAGTGATTTATTAGGAAAAATTGTCATAGAAGCCGTTAAAAGTATTGATCCTGGTACAGGTAAGATCGATATCGAAGATATTAAGATTGAGAAGAAAGAAGGCGAAGATATTGATTCTACACTTCTTGTAAAGGGTATTGTATTGGACAAAGAAGTTGTTCATGCAGGGATGCCAAAACGGTTAGAAAGCCCCAAAATCGCATTAATTGCAGAAGCCTTTGAAGTTTCAAAGACTGAATTTGATTCCGAACTTAGTATCACTGATCCTTCTA
>CAZALJ010000132.1:0-5732 GCA_964485715.1 uncultured archaeon | reverse complement strand
GTAATCTCCCCTCCGTCAATTACGAAAATTTGCCCAGTAATAAATTTTGCGTCGTCAGAAGCGAGAAAGGCAAAGAGGGCAGCTACTTCTCCTGGTTGTCCAAGTCTACCTAGCGGAATTTTACTCTCACTTTCACGTAGCATTTCAGGAGTATATTCTGCCTTCTGCATTGGTGTTAGAATGTAACCAGGGCATATGACGTTTACACGAACTGTTGGGGCTAATTCTAGCGCCATTGAGCGTGTTAGCTCAATAACACCAGCTTTTGAGGCATTATAATCAGCATAATAATGATAACCCATCAAACCATTAGTCGACCCCATGTTTAAGATAACTCCACCACCACTTGCTAACATTCTTCGGGCAGCTTGTTGGGCTACATAGAACATGCCATTAAGGTTCACATCCATTACTCTCTGCCACTCTTCTGGAGTTATTTCCATAAAGGGATGTCTAATACTGATCCCAGCATTGTTGATCAAAATATCTAATCCTTTAAGCAAGTCATCTAATTCATTGAAACCACGGGCCACAGCTTTATGGTTCGAGACATCAGCACAGATGGTGCCGCTTAGTGCTGGCAATTCATCTTTAATTCGCTGACAAGCCTCATCATCAATATCCAACACAACAACGCGCGCACCTTCTTCTAGGAAGCGCGAGGCTGTTGCTGCACCGATTCCCCTCGCTCCACCAGTAATGAGAACCCGTTTATCTTTTAATCCACGCATGATTTTCTCCTTAACCTTATTATTCTATTATATTCTTATTCTCAGCTTAGGTATTATTTACGATTTTGGGAAAAAATAATTCTTCTGTAAAAAAAGACTGGAATTTTGGAAATCTTGTAAGTTCAAGACGTTCGACGCTTGTAGCAATAGCACTAGCCGTGTCACGGGCATCCATGGATAATAAAAACGTCCTTCCTCCTTTTTCTGCTGTGTTCCCTTGAATGATGAATCGATTATTAGGTAGATTTGGTAATAAACCAATAATCTTAGCACTGTCAATGTCTAGATTTGAACCAAATACTCCAGCAATGTGGATTGAATCGATCTCTTCTATATCTATATTAAGATGTGTTGTTAATGTTCGTATAGCTGCAAGTGTAGCTGCTTTTGCTTTCTGGATTGCCTCAACATCTTTACGATTCAGATAAATTGCGTTATTACTAGAAGTTTGTTGAGCTGGCACAAGTGTTAACTTCTTCGTTTTCTCTCCAGATTCAGTAAGGAGCTGGCCCCTGTAATCTAGTTGTCCATGAATTAATAATTGGGCTAAAATGTCAATTATTCCAGTCCCACATATTCCTTTTGGTCTATTTGAATTGATAATTTCATAGTGATAATTACCATTTACAATCTGAAATTTTTCAATAGCTCCAGTCACTCCTCGCATACCACAAGTAATATGTTGTCCTTCAAAAGCACCACCAGCCGCCACAGATGCAGCATATAGGTTATTATCCTTTAAAAGTATAATTTCTGAATTAGTTCCAAAATCAATCAGTAAATGGACTCCTTTTTTCTGGCTGAAACCAGTATAAAGAATATCTACCACGGCATCTGACCCTATAAATCCACCGATTAAAGGTGGCATTGTTATTATTGCTTGAGGGGAAATGTTGAGAGTATTATCTTTATCTATATCTCTGATGAAGAAAGATAAAGTTTTAGAAACAACAGGTACAAAAGGAGCTCGAGCTAATCCGATAACTGGTAAATTTAAAAATAAATGATGCATAGCCGAATTACCAACAACCACCATCTCATAAATACTCTCAGGAGAAGATTTTTTTGATGAAGTAAGCCCTGTTAATAGCTTCGATATCCCACTAAGAACTTTTTGTTGCAATTGTTGCTGATTCGAGGGTGAAGCTAAAGCGTGGGTTAAACGACTCATAATATCCCTACCAAATTCAATTTGTGGGTTAATAATCGAATCAGCACCAAGAATAGCTCCTGTCTCAAGGTCAATCAATGTAGCTACAATAGATGTGGTTCCTACATCAATAACGGCTCCTAGAATGGAAGTTTTTTGTGTACCTAGCTCGATTAATTGATTCTGTTGTCTATCAATAACAACAACAACTCTCCCATCATTTTCTCGAAGCAGATTGGCTAGTTGAGACAAGCTTTCAGTTTTTGAAAGAGTTAATGAAGGTGTTAATGATTCTTCTAAAACTTTCGTTAGGCGAGAAAAGTCATTTTGAGTATTTTCCAAAGTTGGAGATGGTACAAATACTGATTGGGCAGATATTCTTGGACTGAAAAGGAAGTTCAACTGAAAGTTACTGAAAGAATCCTGGATTTTGAATATGCTGTCTTGATACTCACTTAAATCTAAAATAGTGACTTTTAAATCCTCTATACCTCTCGGAATAACCTGGCACGCTAATCGGATATTTTGGTAGATAGCCTCTCCTAATAATTGCTTTTCAACTTTGGTTGGCAGGTTTATTCCTGGGGGAGGGTTCTGATTATTTGTTAATTTAGCTGAAATATTAACTCGACACTTTCCACACTTACCATTTCCCCCACAAAGCGAATTTATTACATTTCTTCCAAGTTCATCGTTAATAATGGTTAGTAGATTATTTCCATTGTGAGAATACTGGAAAATCTTCTCGAAATTGGTGATCTCAATATGTGGAATGTTTTATCCCTTCTAAAAGTAGTACAGGCTAGTTTTATATTTCAATATCAGGTTTTCTGATCATAGAAACTTGATTCATTCTTTAGTTTTATTAATCTCTATTGTTTGCAGATTATTAGGTCAATTTCAATCTTGAAGAAATCATCAGATGAGGATGAAATGAAGCGCCCGTTGAATGAGGTTATCCACCAACCTTAGTATGAAAAAGGGTCATGAGTAACCTAAATAACAAGTCATATTTTCTTTGCTGCTGTCTGACAGAAGGTAAGGATAACTGGTAAATGACGAAAAAAGGGGAAATTAAAGAGTGGTTATCACGGATTCAATACAGTTTGAACCCTCGGAATTTTTCAGTTATTTTCCGAGATTTTAATGAGTACGTTGAACTCCCTTTTGAAGAATTTATGGAACGACGACAAATAGATAGCATTCCTTTGCATCGGATATCACAGATACGTGAACGTAGGGTTCCTGTATATACCCGACCTAATTTCTGCTCTAGTTGTGGTAACCCTGTACAGGAGAATAAATGTCAGAACCCTCAATGTTCTGGGTCAGTAAGACGTGAATAAGATTTGTATAAAAAAACTCAACGACTAATCAAGCAAACATCTGTTTATTTTAGGAAATATAGTTTTTCACTAGAATTAACTTTCCCCTATCTCTGTCTTTAAATGTTAAGTTACTTTTGAGTACATATTGAGCTCGTAGTATGAAGAAAGTGTATAAATCATTGAGGAAAGGGTATTTTTGAAATGACAACTGAAATTATCGTCACGGATTCATTAACTAAGTATTATGGAAAAATTCGAGGCATTGAAGACATCTCCGTGAAAGTTCCAAGCGGTGGGGTAGGATTCCTCGGACCAAATGCGGCAGGTAAAACCACGCTTATTCGGACTTTATTAGGTATCATACGTCCTACCCGTGGTGGTGGGTACGTACTAGGATACGATATTCGTCGTGAAATCAATGAGGTTCGGGATCGAATTGGATACGTCCCAGAATTTAACACTTCTTTCATTCCAGACACGACCGCCATGAGCTTTGTGGCATTCTGCGCCAGAATGAATGGGCTTTCCTATCCAGAAAGTAAGCAGCGAGCAAGCGACAGTCTTTATTATGTTGGACTAGGAGAAGAACGTTACAGAAAACTAGGAACCTTTTCAATTGGGATGAAACAAAAAGTAAAGTTAGCTGTTGCTTTAGTACATGACCCAGAAATAATTATCTGTGATGAACCAACGAATGGTCTAGATCCATCTGGTCGCGTCCAAATGCTTGAATTAATTCGAAATTTGCAAACAGATGAGGGAAAAAATGTAATTCTAAGTTCCCATCTTCTTCGAGACGTAGAACAGACAACTGACTATGCCTTAGTCATGTCAGAAGGAAAAATCCTTACTCAAGGGAATATTAAGGAGTTAACGGCGAATAGACGTTCAACTGTGAGTGTGAAAGTGAAATCTAAAGCTGAGGATCTTGTAGATGCACTTGAAAGCATAGGAATGAAAGTTTGGACAGATGGTACGTACATTGAGGTTGAGAAGGCCCTTGGTGTTGAGAAAGAGATTTTTAAAACTGCTTTTCAGCTAGGAATTGATATTCGATATCTTGGAAGTCGATCGAGCACTCTTGAGGATGTATTCGTTAGCTTGTTTAAAGAACAGGAGGTTAAAATTCAATGAGAGACTCGTTCACGGATTCTGGTGCTTACGTTAGAAAATTCGCCTTTAGGCCTTTTGAAGGTACTCGCCGTGGCCGTATCTATAGGTTATGGGCTATTGCTCGAGAGTGGTGTGTGCATGAATGGAAACGCTCTAAAGCAGTCAAATTTCTAATAGGATTCTTAATATTCACTTTTATATTAATGAATATGTTTTTACTTTTTGCTAGAGATGCAATGCTTGAAATAAACCCCGACCTCACTACTAATGATTTACTTGAAGATAATCTTTTAAACATGGTTCGTGGGATCGTTTCTTTTGGAGTTTCTTTCTCTACTGGAACCGGTGATGGAACTTCAGGGCCCAGATTTAACGTTGGTGGCACTAGTATATTTATATTGATTCTTGTTGTTCTCGTAGGGGCAGGACTCATTGCAGATGATATATCTAACCAAACTAACGAGATTTATTATAGTAAACTAGAAAAGCATGAGTATATATTAGGAAAATTCGCAGCTTTCTTCATATTTGGAAATATAGTTCTCACCCTCCCTTATGTTTTTGAATTCTTTCTATTGGTGGTAGGTTTAGGTAATATCGATATAATCACCGCTCTACCTGTCCTAGTCCACGTTATCGTGTTTACGGAAATTGTCACTGTCACATATTCAGCAGTTATCCTTGGTTTTTCCTCTTTAACAAGTCGAAGATTATACGCGGGCTTAACAACGTTTATGCTATTGTTTACAATTAGCATGATCGTTAGTTCATTGACATACTCAGGAGATGAAATTGGTTATGAGATATTATTCGATGTGCTCTCGGTTTTGTTACTGGCATCATATATTCTATACGGGGCGACAACAGTCGAATATTTTTCTTTTAGGGGTGTTCAAACAATAAATTTAACAGATGGTGTCGGTCTTGAAAGTTGGATGGTGCTCGGAGCATTATTTTTCTATATCTTTCTTGGATTCTTAGTAGTAGTAGTTCAGGTCTATTGGAGGCACTCGAAATGATCGAATTATTTGACGTTTCAAAATCGTTTAAAGATGTTGTTGCCCTTTCTCGTTTGAGTATGACAGCTACGTACGGTCAGGTGACAGGTTTCCTTGGTCCCAATGGTGCTGGTAAATCAACTACCTTAAAACTCATAATGGGAGAGATTCGGCCTGATACAGGAGTAGTTCGAGTATTTGATGAAAATCCTATTAACAATGCTGTGTTAAAAAGACGAATTGGCTACGTTTCTGAACATGAGGATCTTTATCCGTGGATGAAAGGAAAGCAATTTGTCAGCTCTTTGGCTAGATTAATTCTACCTCGTGAGCAAGCTGAAACAGCTGCCAAGGAGGCTCTGAAGAAGGTGGGGATGGCTGTCAAAGGAAAACGTATCAAATCCTACTCAAA
>CAZALJ010000131.1:0-5819 GCA_964485715.1 uncultured archaeon | reverse complement strand
CGCGAGTTGGAGTGCGAGTGGGGGCTGGAGTTGGGGCGCGAGTTGGAGTGCGAGTTGGAGCTGGACTTGGAGCTGGAGTTGGGGCTGGAGTCGAGGCTGGAGACGTCACTGCTTCTCTTGGTTTGGGTTTCTCACCGAAAATAGAGAGGAAATCAGCACCTTCTAGTCCTGGATCAAGACTTTCTATTCTATAGACCATTCCATACTTTTCTTGCCGCATTTGTTGTGCTGCTTTAGCTGAAATAAATTTTCTCCTCACTGGTGCTTTTTCACCTTTCCAAATGAATATTTTCCGCGCATCCTCATCAACAATAATGAAAACATTGTTATCAGAAAGATCTGACATCGAGGAAAGAGAGGTGGGAGTTAAAGTGCCATCATCTTCTACAGACCATTTCTTAATATATTCAGAGTCGCTCAAGGCTTTTCAACACTTTGTACCCATTACGATTTTATAAAGCTTGATAGTTTTTGCTAGTTAAATATATCGTTATAACTGTTATATTTGGTTATTCGCGCGTTATTTTAAAATCCGCGCGTTATTCCATCTTTTTTTGCTAAGGTTAGTATTGAACCAATTCATCCTTTTTTTCAATTTACTAGGATCTATTACTCCATATTCAAAAAGGATGCTCGAAATATCGGACAATTAAAATTTTATATATATAATTTAATTAAAAAACGGTAAAAAAGGAAAAATTGGCTTACATTTTGTTGAGGCGATGACTTACTTACATTATACTATTAAATAGATATTCAATATAACTAATATTGACGTTCATCATGGTACATCTGTTGTTATGAGTGCTCTAGAATCCATTTTGATCGTCATCACAAATAGTTATCAACATCATATCACGGTTCCTCTCACAATGTGTTCTGTAGCAGGGGATATCAGATGTCCCAACCGAATATTGAAAATCTGCTATACACAGCCCAATATCAAACGAAAGTTTCCGTTGAATTCTTGAAAGAGATTATTTTTTAAATTTCTCAGGGTTTTAAATTCAAGAAGCCTATTACAGATCAGAACTAAAGGAGATTAAAAAATGAAAAAAGATCCTTGGTTAAAGAGTGGTTTGGATGCACTACAACAAGGTCATTGGTTTGATGGATTTCAAATGCTAAAAGGTGCTCTTCAAAGAGTATTTCGCTTCGATGAGCCTAACAATGCAGAAATAATAATTTCCAAAGCTATCCCTCTTTTTGCTTCAGGAAATCAGGAAAAATTAGCTTGTGATTTGGTGCTTGATCTTGTTAAGAGTCTTCGTCAAAGAGCAGCCGAACAATCTTATGCTAAATTAATACCACAGGCATTTGTTGACTTAAGAAAAGCTTCCCTTGAAATGTGTGTTCGGACTATATGCAATCAGATAATAATAGAAAAGGCTTTTCAGGGGTCAAAATTTCTTTCACACTTACACAATTTAATTCTCGAAGCAAATTTTAATAATTTTGTGATTTCTGACCTGTATTTCTGTTATGCAGGATTGTTATGTTACAAGAAAGACTTCGTATCATGTTTTGAAGCCTTAAACGGTTGGAGTCAGAGAGTTTCTTCTCTCTCTCCGAAAATGAGAACTTATTTGACATTAGCGGAAATTAATGCTTATGAAATTGAAGGATGTGGGAAATATCTCCATTTGGAAAAACCTGACACTTCTATTGAATTTTCATCTGAACCCAAAATAGTAAGTTATCTCGAGATAGCAAATAGAATATTCGGTGCAGTACAAACCTCAGACGGTTCTGAATTCTATTCCACGATATCTGATTATTCTGATTTAATCGATTCAAGAAAAGATGGGTTATTGAAAGCATTATGCGATGGAATTTCTGAAATTTTTAATAATAAATCAAGTTCTGGGCTTTTTTCCTTGTTTAGATAGTAAGATGGCATCAAGTACTTTTTCAACTGCGTCTTTTCCTGTTTTTGCGGTTATAATTTGGCGAGTCGAACTTTGATGATCAAGAGACCCATATTCTCCAATCTCTTTGCTCCAACCAAGAATCGAGTCAATACAAACAATTGGTTTTTGATAAATCCACGCAAAAGTTATCTCCGATAAAGTTCCTGGGCCTCCTCCACAAGCAATTATTCCATCAGATGCTAAGGGGACGATAGCATTGCGGGCATAATTCAATAACGTTGGAATTCTAATTGTAAGATATGCATTCACTTCTAGATCAGACTCATCAGTTGGAAGTATTCCGACAGAAATTCCATCTGCATCATAAGCTCCTTTACATGCAGCTTCCATAACTCCTCCACGTCCACCACAGATAAGTATTGCATCTGTTTGCGCAATTTCTCTGCCAATTTCATAACTAATTTCATACTGGGCTTTAGAGCGGATTCGTGAATCGCCAATTACACCAATCTGGACTTTTGATCTAACCACCATTCTTCTTATTTCCTAATAAAATCTTTTTTCCTTCTAATGAAGGAATAATCTGTTTATGGGCATTAGCAAACTGTATCTGTAGATTATTGGGGACGAGATGATCCAAGAAAACAGCAAGAGAGCTAACCTCGGAATGTGGTTGGTTGGAAATGGCAATGTTCCAATCAGCATATTGGAATACTTTACCAGGGATTTTTTCTCCTCCAACCACCACTAATAAATTAGTTAGATTCTTTGACCATTTTTTCAAGTTGTTAAAGTCCTCAGATCTCTCAAAAGTTAAGAGATTTTCTCCGTACATTGTAAGATGTATAATTCTATTCTTATTATTACTTTTCCATTGTTGGATGAAAGTTTTCCATTCATCATAGGGGATCATTTCAAGCTTAAAATTCCCTCCCCATTCCAAAACAATCTTGTCAATTGTATTGATCAGATTTCTATCTTCATCCCCAGCGACCACTATTCGGGGAGTACCAAAAGCTCGAGCCACAAGAACAAGGTGGGTTGTTATCCTTTTATCTCGTTTGATTCGATGACCAATTCGAAGAATAGTGACCAATCGGAGGTCGCTCTCGTGTTTCAATTATTTCGATTGCATTAAAAATTGTCGGATATTCTGAGCCAGCATACTAAAGGACTTATCCACATTTTCTCCTGTTTTTGCTGAAGTCTCTAAATAGGGAATATCACAACTGATTTGCAAACTCTTTCTTAAATTTTCTGTGAATTCCACAGCCTCATTTACAGTGACACTATCTTCAGCTTCATCTCTTAGATCAACTTTGTTTCCTAACACAGTGACAGGCATCACTCCTCGTCCTGAGTTCTTATATAGTTCGTCTATCCAGGAGTTTAAGTTAGTAAAAGAATCTCGTCGAGTGATATCAAATACTAATAATCCACCATGGGAACCTTTGTAGTATAGCTCTCGAACACTATTAAAGCGTGGTTGCCCTGCAAGATCCCAGATTTGAAATTTAACATCTTTCTCTCCCTCTTCAGTCTTTATACGTGTTTTTTTCACGGCAAAGTCCGCACCTATCGTCATAACGTACCCACTAGAGAATTGCTTGCCTAAATACCGCTCACGTAAAGCAGTTTTTCCTACTGCACCGTCACCTAGCAGACAAACTTTCATAAGTAGCAGTTGAAGTCAGCTCCTATTTACATTCATCTTATAGCTTCTAGAAATCGTATTGTCTTCAAGTTATAGGGTTGGAAATCAGATACTTAAATACTTGCTATGAGCTCTTAAATTTAGTTTTCTTTTAAACACTTCCAAACTATTCCCACAACTTAGAAGCATCCCACAGGATTCTAAAAAATCTTGACATATCTCTTATTTCCTTGAGATTAATTACCTTGATAGTGGTGAAAAATTGCAGGGTTGAGTTATCTCCTTTCAAGCGTTTTTTCCAATAATTAAATGATAACAAGGAAATTGCACTAAGGATTACTGTTTGTGTTAAACAAAATCATTATGAAATGAATTCCAAAGATGTATATATCAAGAGATAGCAAGTTAATAAAAATGAATGATCTTTAAGTTGAAAATTACCATTTTGGTTTAGACATAACTGTTTAATCAGAGAGGGTGGTAAAGACTTATTCTTCTTTATCTAAAAAAATATCTTATTTTTTAAATCTAACATTATGATTTCATTGATAATTTTATTCAAATGAAGATTTTCTAGCATTTCACGGGAATATTAATTCTAAATAGTGATTGTAAAGGTGTTATTCATGAAAAAATCTACTCTCCATATCGTTGGAATGCATAAAGAAATGATTAATGTTTTATATCATCTTAAAGAAGCGAATACTAGAGTTCTAAATATACTCCTACAAATTTAAAAAAAACGACTTCATTGTTATGTAAGCTAAAAGAATATCTAAACTTATAACGATATTAATAATTTCTCATCTAAATCATAGGAACTTTTGAAACTTAACAATAAAATGATTGGAAAGTAAGGATAATGGTCGGACTGAAGATTTCTTCTGAAGAAATTAAAGAAATCATCCCAATACTTGGGTTAACCGATGAAGATCAGGGAAAAGTATACTTAAGTTTACTTTCATTGGGGATGGCTACTCTTGGCCAGATTAGTTTGCTTTCAGGATTAGATTATATTAAAACAAATGAAGCACTACAAGTTTTAGTAGGGAGTAAACTAGCAAAAAGAATTCCAGGAATAGTTGGGCGCTATGTTGCATTGGAACCATTCTTAAAATCATTTTTCCTCGCATACGATCCAATCACCCTAGTTAACATCCGAAAAGAATCATCAAATGCTTTTCAAGTTCAGGTAAAGCAAATTGATGATGTTTTCGGTGAAACATCAGAGACATTTCAAAAACAAACTTCGGGGCTAGAAGACGACTTTTCCCAAAGTTTAAACCCAATTAAAGTGAACTTCACTAAGTTCATAGACAATTTCCGTCAAACAGTTGAATCTTCTGAAAACCAAATACGAATGAATATCGAAGAACTTCAGACACAAGCTCGACTGGCTGTAGAGCAATCAGAAAAACTCAATGAAGAAATATGTCAAGTTAATCTCATAAAACTAAAGAATATCCCAGTCATTTTCGATCCTTATATTCCTAAGGTTACTCAGGAATTAGCAACAATTTCTCAAGTGACAAACAATGCTCTTGAAAAATATAAAAATGACAATAGATCTGATCTAGAGTCATTGAAGAACAACATCCATGAAGAAATAACAGAACATTCTAAGAACATTGATGAGGTTCTCAATCAGTTTGAAAATGATCGTTCTGAAGAAAAAAAGGATTTTGAAGGTAAGATTGAAAGAGTAAGATCTTCGCTCGAAAGTCTCCGGATAAACGCTGTTCACAAACGGACAAAATTCGATGAAATTCGACAGGGCTATAAAGAGATTGATGATATAGTGAGGGATCTAATTACCGAACTTAATAATAAGCTCAATAATATGGAACCGTTAATAAATAGCTCGATTGATGATATACAGAGTAGAAAGTTATTCAAGGGAAAGGATGCATTTATTTCTAACCTAACACAGTTGAATGGAAATAAAAAAGCTATTCAACAAATTCTTAAAGAGCAGTTACTGACGATAGAAAAAATCAATGACTTAAACAGTATGTTAAATGAGACAGAGGATGAAATTGTTCAAGCTACAGAAATTGGCTTAAAAAAAGTAAAAAAAGTTTTAGATGAAGAGGTTCAACTTCTTTCACACGATTTACAAAATATCAATCTTAAAGTTAGCTCTAAATTTAGAACTTCAATCCAAAACAGCCTAGATACCAAAAACCAGGTTCTGAAAACGAAAATAGGTGGAATGGGAACAGAACTTAATCAAGAAATTGATAACATTAATCAGAAATTACAGAAAACTACTGGTGAATTCCGTGAAAAACTTA
>CAZALJ010000130.1:0-5862 GCA_964485715.1 uncultured archaeon | reverse complement strand
ATTTGCTTTAGACATTCTTTTTCATAGTATAGTAGGAATATTACTTGATTTTGGAGAGACCAAATTACAGACAATAATGAGAATGATAACCAACACGCACCCCTTCAAGCATTTTACTCCTAGAGATCTTCTACCTTTGCTAAAATATGGTAAAGAGAATCATTTCTTCTATATAAATAAAAACGAAGAAACTGGAGTTATTTCTCTAAACGTTAAACGTAAAGCTTACCGATATTACTATTCAAATCTCAGCAGTATCCCAACTAAGAGGAATTATTCTGTCATTGATATAGGAAGACAAAGTAGAGTGGGACAATTAGATGAAGCCTTTGTATCAACTAGAGGGGAGAAGGGAGCTGTTTTTATTTTGAATGGTCTTCCCTGGGAATTTTTAGCCCAAAAAGAAGATCGAATTGAGGTTCGTCAAGTAAAAGGGGTGACTGAGGCAGCAATACCTACTTGGGAAGGTGAACTAATCCCCGTTTCTCAGATGGTAACAGAATCAGCAAAGGAATTATTTGAGATTGATCTCCTAAATGTAATGAAACCATCACCTATTCGAGATGAATTGTCGACATTCATTGAGAATCACAAAAAGCTAGAAATTATTCTGACAAAGAATAAGATTCTTATTGAGGCAGCTGGAAGACAAGTAGTACTTCATAGTTTCCTAGGATCCAAAGGAAATGAAACCTTAGGATTATTGGTTTCTTCCATAGTTGGCGCCAAACAAGGTCATTCTGTTGAATTTCGTTCTGATCCTTATTCAATTTTTCTCTCATTACCACGACCAACGAATTTAAAACCGATTCTCGAATCTATCAACCCAGAACATATCCCACCGTTGTTAAAACATAGGATCAGTAACAGTGATCTGTTTTCATGGAGAATCCGTCAAGTAGCTAAACGGTTTGGTGCAGTTTCGGAAGATATTGAAAGTTCTCCAATGATGACCAGGTTGATTGTCTCTCGTTATAAGGATACGATTATTGGGGAAGAAACTATTAATGAAATTCTTTGTGAAAAAATGGATATCAAAGCTGTGGTTGATTTCTTTGTCCAACTTCGCGAGGGGACACTGAAGATTAAAGAAATTTCAGTAAAGCGATTTGAAACACCCCTTTCATTTGCAGCGACTCAACCAATTTCTTTGAATGTTCTCAAGTTAAGACCTTCACATATCATCCTAGAAAAGGTAGAAAAAAGAATTAGAAATACTTGGATAAAACTGGTATGTATGCGGCTCGATTGTAAATTTGAAAAAGTTCAACGCGTAGAGAGTTTAGGGGAAGATATTCAATGTCCCAAATGTAATTCACGCTTTATCGCGGTTGTTCACCAAAATAAAACAGGAATAAAGGGGTTATTAAAAAAATCTGTTTCAAGAGACATAAAATTAACTCGAAAAGAGAAAAAGGAGCTTAACACTGCAAAGAAATCGGCTGATCTGATACTATCTTTTGGAAAAAAAGCTGCTTTCGTTTTAGCTGGACGGGGTATTGGCCCGACTACCGCAATTAGAATTCTTAGAGCACCGCAAAAAGATACGGAAGACCTTCTCGCCTTAATCTACAAACACGAAGCTGATTTTGCACGAACCCGTGAATTTTGGGATTAAGAGTAATAAGTTCAATCACAAAGTCAAATCTTCTAATACACCTAGATCAATTCCATTAGTCAGCTGAATCCTCAGTTTGGGCTGTCGAATTAAATTCCATAATACAGGAAACGTTTTCTTCCTTCGCGGCCGATTTAGAACGAAGCCACTCATAAATTTGTTGTAAGTAGGGAGAATGGTGATTGGAATTTGGTCGATTAACCCAATCTCCTCTAACTCTAGTTGGAAATCAAAGATCTGAAACACTTCCTCACGGGAAACAATAAGTTTCGCAAAGACTGGAAATTTGTGCCGAATTTTGAGCTCATCAATAAGTTCAATTGCAGGATGGACATGTCCTAACATTATTTCCGAGGAAAATAGCACAATCTCACTAGGTTTAGTATGTCCATGGAAAACACCCAATTGGTTAAATAAAGAAGCCTCTTTTTGAGTAAATATTTCATCTTGTAACTGTAAAGATTTTGTAAATGATGTATCTTGATTTCCTCGTATGAGATTGACCTTCAATCCATCAATCTTTACAATTTGCTCCATGAAATAAGAAAGGGCGTTGTCTCTCAACCATTTGTTAGAAACCCATATTCCATCTTTATTCCTCCCTGGGCTCTTAAAGTGAGTGAAACTATGTTCTAAATCACCCAGTATTATTAGACGATCCGGAAGTGTCTTTTTAATATCGTTTTTTAGTTGATCGATGACTTCAAAAGACCAATTTGGTTCCCTTATATCTAATCCTTTGTGGGCCCACTCCGCTTCGAACCCCAAGTGAAGATCAGCAATTAAAAATATCTTTGAATTGTTATATTTACGTAATAGATAGCGTCTATCGATTGAATTTTCGTGAGACATGTTACATCAGAGGAGTCGCAAAGATAAGGTTTTCAAACCCATTTCTTTGAAATTTCTTCAAAAATTTGCTTTTAAATCGATTAATGTAGCTTACATTTGCATTAAGTTTAAAGTCAATTCCTTTAAGACTACAGCATTTGTGGAAGAGATACAGTTTTGTGAGAGTTAGAAGCTATGATTATCTTCTTTTCAACATTCTTCGCACTATTGTGTTTCTATCAGCTATTAATTTCAGTGCATGTTCAAAATTCTCGTCAGGGTTTAAGGAATGGTCGATTAGTAAGCCAGTTCTTCCAATCTTATCTCTTCGGGTAAGTACACGTATTCTTTCATCAATTATACGTTGAGATAAAGATAAAACTTGGATCGCTTTTCTTTTGTTCTCAATAATCGAGGAGACCCAATATCCTTCTCCATCGGGTTCAATAAGCAACAGTTGTTTGGTAACTCCTGCTATTCTGCGATTGAATATGAGATCCTCGAGATGGAGAAGCCCAGAGAAGATGTAAAACTCGTCTTCCCTTTCGTTCGGAGTACTTAGCGGAAAGCTAATGGTAATATCATCATGTATTGATAATACTCCACGGATAGTCGAGTTTGGAGTCCCCATCAGAATTCGTCGATTAGCAAACTCGAAATTTTCGATGATATCGAGCTGAAAAGATGGGATTTGAACAGGAATATGAATATCAATATCCGATTCACTACTTACGTCCCCTCTCGCTACTGAGCCGTGTACAAATGCTTTAATTCCAGCATCTTCTAGAATTTCTAGCATTTTGATAGTTTTTGTGCGAAATTTTGTGAGTAGTTCCCTTTCATCATCACTATAGGAGTGGTATTCTCGTCCAATATATCTTACTACTTTTTCCCTAGGCATCAGTCTAAGTTTCAGAAATTAAAACCGTTTTTATATTCATTCCTAAGAAATTCCTAGACAAATAACCTAGTGGGATATCAACCTAAGGTGAACATTATGAATGATATTATCCGTCCTTTAAGTATTAAACTCAAAATGACCCTCAATGAAATAATCTTAGAAATGAAAAAGTCAGGATGCTTTAGTGTTGGAAAATTCAAATCTGGCTTGTACACTATGTTTTAAAAATGTAGAAAAACGATGGTTTTTAAATTGTGTTTAAATGTCGGGCTTACTAATCCATTTTAAGCAATTGTAAATTAATTTCTTTTGTTTACCAACCAGAAACAATTTTTTTATTATAACGGATGTCCAAAGTGTGCGATTCAAAATCAATTTGATAGTCGAGATCGGACCCAAAGGCTGATTGAATTTTTGGAATCTCCGCAACACACGTTTTACATATATCCAGAGAAGAAAGAAATTGGATTAGGCAAGTCAACTCCTCTTGTTTGACATTTTCTTTTGTGAAATTTCTGATACGATAATTCTGTATTATCATTGTTTGATTTGGGTGAGTCAACTTTTGTCCCTAGCTTTTCTTATTACTAGCCTGATTCAGTTCTAAAATAGACATATTATCAAGATGTTACAATTTGGGACGAGAAGAAGAAGATGAAATAAGATGATCTCACACTCTAACCTTTTCTGGCTTGTTATATTAGGAGGATTATTCTAATCTATAGAGCTTTTAGCTAGATTAATTCTAAAACTTTTTACTAATTCAAAAAAATGTTCTGGAAGAGTAGGATTTCCTACTACTAGTTTGACACCATTTTGAAAAAAAGCCTCCATTCGGGAATGAAAATTCTGAGATGTTAGTACAAATCTATGAAAACTGGATCTTAATATAGCCTGAATTTCTGGTATTAAATCATCCCAATAACTTTTATTCATAGGAGGAGTTAAGAAACAATATCCACCCTTTCTTAAGGCTTGTTGGGTCGTCTTGCGGCGAAGTAAATATCCCAATAACGGCTTAATTGCCTCTTCATTAGGAATAGAATGAGTTAGCGGGGTATATACTGCAAATGGAGGGGATAATTTATTCGTATAAATTGCACGAGAATCACCATGGAGCATAAAGGGAATAATTGGACAATATAATTTACTTATCTGTTGAACTAAGGTTGAAGATATATTTTCTATTCCAAAAAACATCACAGAGGAGTTCCGATTACGAATCCGAATGAAAATATTGTGGAAAGCCTTGATAGTAGGTAATTGTGTATTAACTGAAGGACAAACAGGATGACCAGCAACAATACAGAGGAGTAGACGAGGATTTTTTCTTGCTATTCGTAAATAATTCTCAAGGAGATATTTTCGTTGGAAATGGAATTCACTACTACGTACTGCAATAGTAAGGACTAAAAAGTGGCGAATTTGTTCAATTATCGTTTCTAATTGATTTGGATTAAGAAGATACTTTAATCCCTCATAATCGAGAAAAACAAAATTATGGTACTGATCAGCAAATACAATTGCTTCCAGAAACTCACGCGTAGTCGAAAAACAAGTGCGTTTCAGAGCAATACCTGTAAGACAAGTAGGGAAATCAGTTAAGAAAGCAGTCCTGCATTGTTGTTTTACCTCATAAGAGACTATTCAAAGAACTTCATAAGGACATGAATTTTCAATAGATTTCCTTGGAAAATACAGTTACTGAGTCGAAGAACTCCTAAACTATTTTGAAGCTACATTAATCTCCCCGTCTCGAGATGAATTTTCCATGCAAGACAGGGATAGTGAATCATTTGAAAAAACAGAGGAACAAAAGCAACCTGAAATAATTATTTCTAAACGAACCTTCAGAATTCTAACCCTTCTTGCGATTTCAGCTTCTATCATTGGTTTTATTATATTACTTGTCATTCTTGTAGTATCAATACCCTATGCAACTCTTATATTCCCCCACGGTTTTATGTTAGGACTGTTACTTTCAATAGGCGGATCGATCTTATTATTAAGTCTTATTATTCTGAACCAGGAATCAAAACGTACAATTGCTGTTTATAATTCTCATACAAACCAGAAATGAACTAATTTATTGATATCTATGTTTTTGGTTATGCGTATTTTCAAATAAAGATACTAATTTGTGTCCTCATCTTTTGGTCTATATAGTGTAAGAATTCAAATCACAACTAAATTCTTATTATTTATGAAAATATTGGAAATTAGTCTCATTAAATACAATTTCAACTTATCTTTGTAAGTATTGGATGCCAGTAGGTCGGCATTTTTAAAGGAATAAGAGAATGATTATTTAGGAGCCTAATTTAATGGAAACCTATTTTGATGACCCGTCACAGGTCATTCAAATAATTGAAGCATTGGCAGATCCTACTCGACGAAAAATGCTTCTTTTGATTCATAGAAGTGCTCCTAAAGGTCTCACTGCATCTAATTTAGCAGATATGTTGAGGAAAAAGATTCCCACTATTCTCCATCACTTAAAAAACCTCGAAGA
>CAZALJ010000129.1:0-5864 GCA_964485715.1 uncultured archaeon | reverse complement strand
CTAATAATACCCTAGAAGAATGTATTCGACTTGAATAATTTCTATTAATCCAAGCACGTATGGACCCAATCTCAAGAGTCTTTCTTTCATCAAAAATGTTATTAGGTTTCTGGCAGCTTATACGCGTTAAGCGTGTTATTAACCCACTGTGTAAAAGTTAATTCATTATTTAAGATCTTAGAAATTTGTAATTGGTATTCTTCCGCTGCTGCATCAGTGGGAATGATAATAAAACTGTCAGGTTTTCCTTTAATTTCTTGCATTCTTATCATTGGGTTGTCTAATTTCGAGGTAGAATCAGCACAAGCTAATTCTAGTGCTAGCATATGTAGAAAATCATGAGCAATTAAATCTGGAAAGGCATATTTTTCCATGGTGTGAGATGGGGAGAGGCCGAGAATAATACGACTCCAATCAAAAAACCAAGATTCGTCTGTGAACCAATGAGTAAAATATTCTTCTTTTTGTGCCCTGATTTCTGATAAGACAACTAGGTATCTGATCATACATTCTCTAACTCTTTTCATCAATTTAAGACCAGGTTTATCATATAAATAATTAAGACGAGCGCGAACCTCACTTAGCCGTATCATCAGTTTTATTATCTCTTCCAGCTCTTTTTCAGTTGGTATTGGGACGTATTCAGATATTTTCTCCAACCAAGCAATTGTTTCTTTAATTTGGGCTTCAGAGCTCTCTTCTTTAGTAATTGCCATGAATGCTCGTTTTATGTTGTTTTCACTGATAGTTTCTTGAATCCTATCCTTCTTTGGAAAAGTGCTGCGTTGTTTAATGAGATCACGAACAGAAATTTCGGAATATTTAATTATTTCCATTTTTATTTTCTCCTTTAATGGTTCAAATCAATTAAGAAAAAACCTGTTCTATAATTTACGCATAATTTTATGTCATTAATAAATAAATTCTTTGCTGAAACAGAGACTGGCATTAACAGAATCATTTGTTTGAAAAAGAAAGATTCAGTAAAAAAACTATTGTAAGAATGTAGCAGGGAAACCCCGAGTAAAACATTCCCCTTAGGCGTGAGAGTTACTATTTAGAGGTTGTTTTTAGGTCAAAGTTTCTCCAAAGGGCACTTTTTGATATTCTCATTAAAAATTGAGCTATTCTGAGTCAGTAAAAACATGCCGAAGATTTATTAATCTCGTAATGATATTATCTACTGTACATTAAAAGTTAAGGCAAAATCCATTTTGTCAAAGTAAAATTGAAAAACAAGGGGATTAATCCATCTATGCGTCCAACAGCTTTTGTTATGATTAACTCAGAAATTGGTGAAGAAGGAGAAATCTTAAAATACTTAACCGATGAGATAGGTGTCGATAAAGCTTATATGGTATATGGAGTCTACGATTTAGTTGCAAAGATCTCTGCAGATACCATGAAAGACTTAAAAGATCTAGTTATCAATAAAATTCGCCAAGCAGATGGTGTGAAATCAACTTTAACGATGGTTATTGTGGGTGACTGAAACTTAATCGGGAGATTTTTCTATAAAAATTTATTTTGAATGTCATTTAACGATGTAATGTGTTCAGCCAAGTCATTGGGCCCTAGTTGAATGGACATTGCATTACCGAGTTTAGTACTGTAGGTACGCCCTCTTATGATTGTCTAGGATTTTTATGCTGATTTCTTTGTATAACAGAGATCACCATCTTAGCTTCAAATCGACCATTTATCCACTTTTCGAATAGAGTTTCTGGTCTTTCTGACATACAGATCACTTAGTCAATATTGAATCGGGTAATCAAATAGTCATTTATAGCACTATTTTCCGCTATTTAATTTTTTTGACCTCAAATAATTTCTATAGGCAATTTAGAACATGAGTAAATTTGGAATAAAAACCAAAAAAGATATATGAACAAATTATAAAGTTCATATGAACGTTCATATAATATTGTCGTTTTCAATCTTGAAAATAAGATAACAAAATTGTAATTATACGATGTAGATGTGGAAATAAAGTGTCTAATCCGCAAGCTCCATGGTTTCAGATGGATCCAGATAAGAAACGAAGAGAAATAATACGAAGACGCCTTAATAATGAATCATTTGGCCAAATAGCAAAGGAATTACTGGGTGATTCAAAAAATAAATCAACAATCTGGAGTTGGGCCAAAAGAAATATGGAAACTTTGGAAATTTACCCCCAGATGCGAAAACTTCCAGGTGAACCTTATCCAGTATTTACAGAGGCTCAACAATGGATAATGTTTGATATTTTATCTTCTATTTTCCCCCGACTCGACGCTTTGTCAGAGCACCTTTTAGTTGAAATTCAAAAGATTCACACAGAACAAAAGGAAAAATTCCTAACAACAGCAGGATTTTTAGACGATCTTGAAGAGAGGATCATGGGAGCTATCCATAGAGTCTCTAGACCGATTGGACCTTCAGTACCACGCCCACCCCCTATGCTAAGTAAAAGAACCTCTGGAGTTCCTCCACCGCCACCACCTCCAGGATCGGCATTACCTCTGCAGGAAGTTGTTCCTGCAGGTTCACTGGCAGAATTAAGAACCGATTTTGAAGAAATGAATATAGAAGAAATCACAGCTCTTCCGAAAGAATTTTTGGAGGCTTTAACTCCCTCTGATCGTAATAGACTCCAAGAACGTGTGAAAGAACTAAAAAGAATCGAGAAGATGACTCCTGAAGAAAGAAAGACTTATTTACAGAAAAAAATAGAAAAAAAAGAACGAGCAGAAGCTGTAGAAGGGTTGGGTAGCTCTTTGACCGCCATGTTAGATGATTCAGACTCCCTTTACGCTCGGATGCGTCGTGCTGCAGATGATTCCCAGGTATCAGGGACAGGAACATTCGGTAAGTTCACCACCGAGTATGTTTACTTCTATTGTTTTGCTTGCGGTAAAATGAACCGCACAGAAGATGAAACAATATCTAACTGTGAACATTGTAACGCAGAGTCAGACCAATTGGTTTTAGATGAAGAAAAATCAAATTTTACCTTTTGGGAGTGCTTATCGGCTAAAAAAAGAGAGTTTATTGATTTAAACTATACTCGTGGGAAGCAAATTGTAGTCAGATCACGTTGGAAAATGCCTGTTGGCACACCATTGGATACTAAAAACTGTGAACCTGAAAATATCCGTGAAATAACAAGTGCTGTCTTGGTTAAAACAGATCCTGACAAACAATTCTCTCACTACTTAACTTTACTTCGCATCTATGCGCAGCTAAATCTTCAAGGGGATTTAAAAACTTATTTAGGAGAATTATCAAATGAAATTCAAAAATTACCTGATATTGTCACCAAAGAAGGCGCTATTCATCAAGCAACTGTTATTTTAGATAAGATTGACTTTCTTCTGGAATGGTTAGACACTAGAGATATAATAAAATCTGTTCCAGCCTCAGAAAATCTTCAAATTCGAGTCAGAAATTTAGCTCAAGATCTTAAATTATTACAGGATCCTGATTCTCCCCAAGAAATCAACAAAGCTAGTGAAGTAGGACAAATTAGTAGTAAAGTTGATCAACTATTAAATCGCTTCATTTCAATATTTATGCAATTAGAATCAGAGTTATTATCACCCTCACGCTGGAAATGTAGTGAATGCGAAAATGTTTTCGAAATTAAAAACCGTTATAATGTCCCCGAGCGATGCGGTTCTTGTGGAAAAATTATTACTAAACTGATCCCTGTAAGATAGTTGATGTAACCTTATTAATAACATTTCAGATGTGTTTCCACCCTGAAAGTAATTCATGGTGTTGCGCGGTTGATTAATCTTGGATATAGACAAGCATCACGAATGTGATCTAGATTTAGTAATCCTTGGATTTGACGCTCTAATCCCAACCCAAATCCTGAATGTGGAACAGTTCCGTATTTTCGTTGATCGATATACCAATAATAGGGTTTGGGGTCTAAACCTTCCTCACTCATTCGTTGTAAAAGTATTTCAAGATCATCTTCACGTTGTGACCCACCAATAATTTCACCAACATTTGGAATTAATAGGTCAGCTGCGTTCATAACTTCTGGGTTTTCTGGATTGAGTTTCATGTAAAAGGGTTTCATTCCTGTTGGAAAATAAGTCAAGAAGGTAGGACTGCCGATTTTGTCAACTAATGCTCTTTCAGGGCCTTCAGTAATGTCATCCCCATATTCCAAGTATTCTCCTGATTCCCCTTTGATCCCATATTCACATAATCGACTAATAGCTTGCTCATATGTTACTCGCTCAAATGGTTTAGACGGGATTTCCACTGATGGATTGAATTTTTCTAAAATAGGGGATGCCTTAGCCTTTGAATAGACATAGATAATCATATCTTCCATGAAATCCAAGAGATCCTCAAATTCAAACCATGGCATTTCAGCTTCAATATGTGTATACTCAGTAAGATGGCGTCGTGTTCGCGATTTTTCAGCTCTAAAGGAAGGTAACACACAAAATACATTCCCTAGGCTTGATAAGACGGTTTCAAGATATAATTGACTCGATTGTGTTAAATAAGCTTCGTGTTCAAAATATTTGAAAGAAAAGAGGGTTGATCCTCCTTCTACTTGTGTTTGAACAATTGTAGAGGGAGTAACTTCAATAAATTCCCTTTCAAAGAAGAATTCACGGAAAGCACGAGTAATATAGTCTCTAAATCGCATAATATTGGATGCTTGTTCCCCTCGTAATACTAAGTGCCTTTTATCCAATAAAATTTGAGGACCAGAATCAGGACGAATTTCATACTCCAATTCAGGTGAAGCGTAATTAATAACAGGATCTATAGCGGTGAGATGTAGTTCAACACCATTATAGGGAGCACGCTTATCTTCGTTGATGATCCCTTCTACAGTTACCGCAGTCTCACGTGTTAACTTCTCTGCCACACCGAAAGCAGATTCACCTATTGTGGGCCTGACAACTGCTTGAACATAACCTGTGGCATCCCGAATGACAAAAAAGATTAGGCGACCTTGACGGCGAACATGATGAAGCCAACCACGAACATGAACCTCTTCACCAATTTTTTTTGTTAAATATTTAATTGGAATAAATTTCACTCTGATTTCCTCACGATTTTCAAAAATGATTAAGTAGAGGATCGAACGGGTAGAATTGACCAGATTACAGCCCAAAAAACCACAAGAAAACTGATTATAAATATTCCTCCAAGGTAGATGTGCGCCTCATCCATCACGACCGAAGGAAAATTCAGACTTATATTAACTAAAATCAATATTCTAAGTAGATTAACTAAATAAACACCAATTATTCCCAGTGATCCAAAAATAATCACATGTTTGCGTTTAAAAATCCGATTAATTCTTGTAACATTAACAAAGACCAAAAAACTACTTAAGAAAATTAACAACCCATAGATACCTGAACACGAATCAACAATGGATATTCGAGTCAAACTTTCAAATTGAAGAGTTGTGACATCAATCAAAGTCACTTTATCATATGTAATTCCATTAAAAATGATTATTCCGAAGAAAAGTAACAAGAATGTGACTAAAGGCAAACTTTTGGTGATATTTTGCAATCTTTCCTTACCAATTGACTGATAAACATAGAAGGATCCCATTAATAAAAGTAAAGGAATTGAATTTCCATATTTCAACAATAAAACGAGATTTTGGCATGTGAATTCAGTTAAGATTCTTACATAAGGTGAATTCATAATCATTTGATCAATCTGAAAAACACAATAAAGAAGAAGTATGCTGGTTAATGGAGGAATTATTAATCGTTGAGAGTCTCGTAGAAAATACTTTGCGATAATATATGATAAAAAGATTGTATGGCCCACTGCTATCCAATCTGGCAAGAAACGAGTGAAAAGTGTAAAAATGACCCATATAAACA
>CAZALJ010000128.1:0-5911 GCA_964485715.1 uncultured archaeon | reverse complement strand
GCAAGGCACCCGACGAGATGGGAGAGGTTGTAGTCTCCTCTACGCATCATCAGAGGAAGATAGACATTTCCTTGCCACATAGAATCGTACCAGCTGTTTGACATAAGAACATTGAAGTCTACAAAGTCTCCTGGGGTAGTGAAAGTGAATGTATCTTCGCCTGGTATGGTACAATTACTGACCCAAGAGTATCTACCATATCTGTACGTATCAAGGCCAGCTAGAGCTATGTCAGCACCAAAAAGATCATATTGTTGTCGAATAATGGATTGTGGCACCATATCATAGTACCAATCTTGGAATTCTTCCAGAGCCTCCAGTCGATCTGCAAGCTCAATTGACGTGAGGGAGCGGTTAACAATTTCTGTGACTTCGGCGTTATTGATGTATTGAGCGTTATTACCTGCAGGAGCAAATTGAGTTTCGAAAAAATAACTAGAGTAGTCAGGGTCCGCACTGGCACCAAAACCAACGAAATAAGCGTCATATCCACCGTGAGCATAATCGGCTCCTACGGGATCTTGGGTCGGATCAAGGAACAGCCGGGGCATGATAATGTTCCAGTTCCACCACTTTAAGGTGGTGTCGACTCCAATGTTAGTTAACGCAAAGTTGATCATCGCTGCCCATTGTGTTCGAGCAACATTGGTGGTTGGAGAAACAAGTACCATCTCGAAGTACGGGTCATCTGTAAACGTGGCATTAGGGTCTTCATTTATGTTGTATTCTTTCCCAAAAACATCTGTCATAAGTGCTAACGCCTTTGTGGTGTTATATTCTCGGGGTTGGACGTCTGGATTATATCCCACAATGTTCTGGCCGATATATGTCGCTAGAGGGACTGCAAGTCCCTTCATTAATCCCTCAATGACCTGTGCACGAGGGATACAGTAGTCGAATGCCTGTCTGATCTTCTTTCTATCAGTATCATCCAGGTTTTCATAGTACCACACTAGGTCCGCGTCTGCCCATTCATCTGCTCCACTTGCTGTGGGAACAGTCGCAAACAGGGCAAAAAGACTGAATACAAGCGCACCTAGTATGAGTACTGTTTTTATTTTTCGCATTGTTGTTTATCTCACTTACAGTTGATCCAAGCATAAAAACTTGGACAACATTCAGAATAGTTTACTTCTTTAAAAAATTTATTATAAGTGCACCTTTTTAAGGTGAAATATGAGAAGAAGAGTGCTATATTAACATTTATTTTAAAAAATTACATGATTAGGATCAATTTAAATTGTTAAATCAACCTAAATCCAAATTAACTAAAAAACGGTTATAATGTTACATACATATAATTTATTTATATACTAATTTGTATATGAAGATAACTTATATACCTTTTGATATATGCTAAAAACTTTTAAAATTTTTGATATAGGTAATTGATATATAAAAATTCACAGTATTATTTGGATCCTGGTTGGAAGTGGATTTTGTGTCAGATTTAACTTCAATTAGAGATAAAAACAGAGCCAAAATAATATTTAAGTACCTTAAAGACGAAATTCGCTTAACAATTTTTCTCTGTCTAATGGTTAATCATAAACTGACCTTAAAACAGTTAAGTGAAATACTTAACAAAGGCAAAACGACTGTTCACCATCATATACGAAGACTTGAAGATGAAGAGATAATTGTATGGGAAGCAAAGGAAGCTGATAAAAGAAAACTAAAAACACGATATTATTCCATAAATTATGATCATTTACAGAATGTTCTTGGAATAGAGACAACTATTCAGTAGAAAGAACTTGGAATGGTTAAACCTGGCTATAGACTACAAACAGAAATTGCAAACAGTATCTTGTAAACAAAGTAAATGGTTTAATGAATCTGGAGATAAATATGAGAAAAGTAGAAATTGTAGAAATCGAAAATAGTTACTTAAATTTCCTTACACCCGCAATCATTGTCGTAGTGGGGTATTTTCTTTTTAATCTCATAGCTTGGCCCCTAATTTTTGTAAACTGGTTAATTAAACAATCAGATTTAGTAACTCTTTCTGAACTAGTGAATTTACTAACAAGTATTTTGGCTTGTATTCTTGTATGTATAATTATTTTTTTCGTTGTTATTCCGAAACTAAAAATAAAAGATATTGATTATGAAGGAACAAATAGCAATTATATGTTAATCACAATCCTTTTGTTTTTCCTTGCCAATACTTTTCGAATACTGTTTACAATTATGCTTGAGACTCTCAACTTAGAGTTAGAAATAAACCCCTCTTCTTATTATTTCCCTAAGGATCCAATTTTGTTAGCCTTAGAACTATCATATGTATTTGTTAGTTCAGTTCTCTTTGCTGTTCTAATTTATTGTAGAACGATAATCCCATTATTAGAAGATCGAGGATTATCTCCACTCCACGCAGTAATATTGGCTAGCATAGGGTATGGATTCATTGATATCCCTTTATACATCATAGCTATGATATATCCTGAATATTACAATTTGACCTTTGTTGGTATTATTCACAATCTTTTCTTGACTATCATGTTTTGTATTTGTGCTGGTATCATCTACATTTTATCCCGAAATATTCTATTTTCTATCCTATTCGGAGCTCTGTATGAATTTTTTAAATTGATTGATCCTCTGGGAAGTTATTTTGAAAATCAAGTCCTACTTGTGACAAATGATCTATTAATGTTCATTTCTTTCTTAGGTAGCTTAGCAACTATATTTATCTTTATTAGTTGGAAATTAATAGACAAAACTCCCCAACAAAAATTGTACACTTTTTTAAAAAAGAAATCGGTTCCCAATATTAGGCGGGGTATGTTAGGATTTTTCATTATTACAATTGGATTGCTACTGCTACAAACATTAACGGTCTTTTTTGTTCGGATTTTGACTAATTTCCCTCAGAATATTCCTCTGTATATCGCCTTGATTACACCATTCTATCTTATAGTATTCACAATCCCATTCTGGTTAACAATCACTACTGAATATGCTCAAGATATGTAGGTTATGTGACTGGACTATCTATCTGATAGTCTCAATTTCTCGTTGAATGGCCCACATTATCATCTACTTGAGCAATAAGCTTTTTATTGAACGAACTGGGTTTTTTGAAGTAACCTGAAAGAGTGCTCTATACTCATGAGGTTACTAAGCCCAAAGGAAGAAAAAGAATAATGGAGGTTAACAATGGAATCAGTTGCTATTTATACCGAAGCTTTGAATAAGATCTATAATCAGGGTAAGAAAAACCAGGTTCATGCTGTGAAAGACCTGGACTTACGGATTACGAAAGGGGAGATCTATGGGTTACTCGGTGAAAATGGTGCTGGGAAAACGACCATCGTGCGAATTATCACCACTATGATAAGAGCTACATCGGGTAAAGCCAAGGTGTTCGGGCATAATGTTATTTCTGAGGCAAACATAATTAGGAGGATGGTTGGTTGTTTACCTCAAGACGCAGGATTATATGAAGAATTTTCTGCAATTGAAAATCTTGAGTTCATTGCGGAATTGAGAGGGTTAAACCAAGCAGAAAAGAGAACTCAAATAGAAGAGCTCATCGAATTAATCGGGCTAGAAAACCGAAAAAATGATAGAGTAGAAACCTATTCTGGAGGGATGAAACGCCGCTTAATGATCGCACGTTCAATGTTAGGCAATCCTGAAGTTTTATTCTTAGATGAACCCACAGCAGGTATCGATGTTCTCGTTTCTCGGCGAATACGAGAATTAATTAAGATATTGGCCACGACAAAGAATATTACAGTACTGATCTCCACTCATGATATGATTACTGCAGAGCGTATATGTGATCGTGTGGGAGTATTAAAGAATGGAAAGCTCATAGCTGAGGATACACCAACAGAAATCATTAGGAAATATGCGGAGGAGAAGGGGGATCTAGAAGATGCTGTAGTGAATTTGGTCAGTTGGACGGGTGAGCAGGAGAACGATTGAAATGTTAAGGAATGCCTGGATCATTGCTAAAAAAGAAATACGACTTTTGTTTAAATCCACTCGACGAATCGCACTCCTCTTCTCCACAGGTATCATAATAATTTTGGTTGGCATATTTATTGCATTTATTGTGTTTTCTACCTCAACCACTCTTGAAGGTCCTGTAGAAGTTACTGTTATCCAAGCGGACGACAATTACTGGGGAAATTATTTTTACACCCTTTTGAGAAACAATAAAGACATAAAAAACTTTGACTTTGTGAACAAAACGGAAACAGATTTAGATGATCTACTTGAGAGGAAAAATTTTTCAGTCCTCCTATATATCCCAGCGAATTTCAGCGAGCTCATAAACCAATCTCTCCCAGCGCAGTTCTTCTTATATTATGACAATACGAATCTGAAAAATGAAGTTGCAGTCACAGAAATAAATGAAATAGCAGCATTGTTAAACCAGCAATTAATCTACCTAGAATACGGGGGACCAATCAACCTAATCCGTGTGTATTCACTACCAATAGGAACATCCAAAGGAACTGGAGCGATACTCGCTTTCACTCTAACTATGATTCCTATGTATGCCATTTTTATGTTAGTCATTCCTCCATTGACGCTGGTTTTAATTTCAGTTACAATTGAGCGAGAACAGAAAACTTTGGAGAGTTTATTACTCCAGCCATTAAACCGTAGGAATATAGTAGCTGGCAAGTTGTTGTATGGGATTCTTCTTGTTGCATTTAATACAGTCATTAATCTCGTATCTATCTTGATTTTACTTCTCAGCATTTTCATAATGGCTCCCCAAGAATTGAAGGAAGTAAGTATTAAACTCCTTGAGGCCATGATTGAGAATATAGGGTTTACTGTTTGGATATTCATTATTTATCTATTAGCAGGGCTAGTCCTTGTCTCTGTGCTAATGGTAACAGCTGGAGTATTTTTTAGTTTAATGGCAAAAGATGAACGAGAAGCAAATATGGTGATTTCTTTGCTTATTATCATTCCCTTATTCAGTATATTCTTTCTTGCCTTTCTCCCCATTGGTACATTGCCCGAACTCTTGCAGCTCGCGATCGTAGCCATTCCTTTACTTGGTTATTTATTTGGAGTGTATTTCACGATCCTAGCAGGTGAAATAACTATCTGGGCTTGGCTAAGTTTAGTGTTTCAAACTCTCTGGATAATTGTAGCGGTTTGGTTAGCGGGGAGACTAATTGAAAGTGAGGGGATCTTAGAAATTTCTTTCAAACGCCTTATCTTATTCCGAAAAAAAAGGTGAGCCTCCCATTCTTTTTTTCCAATGAAAAAGAGTGTCGGATTACTCCTCTTTCCCTGAAAAGGGAAAAAATAGTGTGTTGTGAACGTCAAATCAAATCGAACGTTGCTCCTCGAATTCTTCAATGGCGTCTAACAGTATATCTTTGACTTGTTTAGGGATCTCTGGAGTGATTATACTAAAAAGGAGCCGTTCATCTTCCATAGTCTCGACACGAAACATTCCAAATCACTATGGTCTACTCGTCCATACAAGATGAGAAATCCTCTTCTCCTATTAAAACATGGGTGATAATGAGGGAGTACCACTAATCGTCTTGATGAACGATAATTTTGTCGGATATATTTAATCAAATTTTTGATATTCATAGAATGAGTAATTGTGAAAAGTTATTGGAGAAACAAGGAAACCTTTTTCTTTGTCAGTTTTTTATTCTGCTCAAAATGAGGTAAAAAATATGTGGAATTCAACTGAACTGAACAACTTTTTTCTCCTACGTTGATTTCCTACTCTTTCAAAAATAGCTTCACAAGTCCTATCAAAATCTATCTTTTGCCCCTATTGGGGAAGTCCTGTCTCAAGAATCATGAATGAGTCTTTATTTCACTTTTCCCACTTCTGCAATTTTTGTTAGCAACTTAGCCACTGAGATCTCAAAATCCATTATTCCTCCAGCACCAGTCTTGCTCTCAAGAAAAG
>CAZALJ010000127.1:0-5922 GCA_964485715.1 uncultured archaeon | reverse complement strand
GAAAAAAGCTTAAACTAATCATTACGAATGGTTCATATCGTAATGGAAGTTCGAGAATATCAAAAGAGCGATACAAAAGGGATTTTACTCTTACATAAAGAATTTGAAAGGGAGTTTTTTGAAGAATATGATACGGCTCCAGTAAGAGAACACCAGAAATCGGAATTCGAAAATATCTATCGTTCGTATATCCAGAAAGATAGAAAATTTTGGGTCATTGACCAAGAAGGGGAGATCATTGGGATGGTAGGGATAATAATTGTTGATGAAAATACAGCAGAATTGATAAGAATGAGAGTTAAAAGGCAATATAGAGGACAAGGATTGGGAAAGAAGTTGTTATCAAAAGTAGAAGAGTATTGTACTAATATCAATAAGAAGAGAATAATATTACATACAGCCAAAAGACTCGTAATTGCTCGAAAAATGTATGAAAGGTATGGGTTCAACCTATACAACGAACAGGTACTACATGGGCCATTTAACTTTACCATGCTGTCCTACTATAAAGATCTGAAACAATGATTAAGGGATTTGAGATTCTATTATTTTAGGTACTCCTCTAAATAAGTTAAGTAAGAGATACACTTGTCCACGGTGATATTGTTCATGATCATAAAATGCCTCTAATAATTCAAAAACCTTCATTTCTTCTCCCCATGGAGCTCTTACTGTTTTTTCATACGCTTCATTAGGAGAATCCAATAATTTTACTGTGTCATGCTCAATAGATAAAGAAAGTTCTTGTAATCGTTCCAAATTAACATGTGGGGCTTCTTCTATTCTAAAAAACCTGGTACCTACCCATTGAGCAGGAACATCTTCATTAATTTGAAGGGCATTAGGGTTGAAACTTTGATGAATATATCGAATCTCCGAGGCAAGCATATGACGAATTATTTCATCGATAGCCCACTGATGGGGTTTTGGTCTCGTAATTATCCACTCAGGTTCTACCTCTGGATTAGTAAGTTCCTTCCACATTGCTAATCGTTGGTTCTGAATACGTTTATATCGTTCCCTCCAGATGATTTGATATTCATTGATTGGTTCCATTTTCTTCACCGAAATTGTCAATAAAATCTGTTTTTAGGTTAAAAAATAAAACTAACGTCAAAGTGAAAAGAACATTTTTAGAGGAGAGTTCTACAAAAAATTGATTTTTCTAAACCAAATTTATCACTAAAGACATTTAGTAAAAAGTACAATAATACTATTGAAATCAAAATAATTCTAACTGGGTTTTTTAGATGAAGGAAGAGACTTTAGATCCTGAAGGTTGGGAAGAGATTAGAAACTTAGGACATCAAATTATTGATGATATGGTTGAATATCTGAAGAATATCCGAGAACAACCAGTATGGCGACCAATCCCATTGGAAGTTAAAGAGAGATTTCGAAGATTTTTGCCTATAGAAGGACAGGATATTCACTCGATATATGATGAAGTAAAAGAGAATGTGCTATCTTACAGATTGGGAAATTTACACCCCTGTTTTTGGGGCTGGGTCTTTGGTACGGGTACATTATTTGGTGCGTTTGGAGATTTTATTGCTTCAGCATTAAATGCATCTTCTGGAGATTTCGAACATAGCGCCGTTTATGTTGAAAACCAAGTAATAGAATGGGTTAAAGAAATGCTAGGTTATGATCCTCAAGCATCTGGATTGATAACTAGAGGTGCTTCCATGGCGAATATTATTGGGCTAACTGTGGCACGAAATGTGAAAGCGGGATTTAATGTGCGAGAAGAAGGACTCCAATCAGATTATGCGAAATTAACCTATTATGGGTCCAATGAAATGCATAGTTCTCTTCAGAAGGCGATAGAACTCTTAGGGATTGGAAATATGAACCTCCGAAAGATCTCTGTAAATGAGAATTTTCAGATTAATCTTGTGGAATTAAAAGAAACAATTAGAAATGATAGGGAGAATGGTTACAACCCTATTTGTATCATTGGCAATCTGGGGACTGTTAATACTGGAGCAATTGATGATCTTAATGCTCTTGCAGAGATTGCCAAACAGCATGATATGTGGTTCCATATCGACGGGGCTTTTGGTGCATTAACTAAAATATCTCCTAAGTCGCATCACCTAGCAGATGGAATAGAACGAGCGGACTCAATTGCTTTTGATTTTCATAAGTGGATGTATGTGAATTATGCCGCTGGGTGCGTTCTAGTTAAAAGTGCAAAAGATCACTACCGATCATTTTCTCTGACTCCAGCATATTTAACACATGGGACACGAGGTGTTGCAGGAGGGGAGATATGGTTCAGTGATTATGGTTTTGAAATGTCTGATGAATTTAAAACATTAAAAATCTGGATGAGCCTAAAAGAGCATGGTATTAAAAAATACGGACGAATGGTTGAGCAAAATATTCAACAAGCGAAATATTTGACAGGATTAATAGAGGAAGAAGAGAATTTGGAACTACTAGCCCCAACATCCATGAATATCGTTTGTTTCAGATACAAGAAAGAAGGAGTGGATCAGGAACAGCTCAATAAATTCAATGAGGAAATTATACTTCAACTTCATGAGCGAGGGATCGCAGTACCTTCATATACAACATTACGAGGGGAATACGCAATTAGAGTGGCAATTACAAATCACAGGAGTAGAACGGAAGATTTTAACGTTTTTATTAATGCTGTGAAAGACATTGCTAAAGAAATTAAATTTTCTGACTGAACTTTGATATAGGAATATTTATCACAAAGCTTATCAATCCAGCTCAAAGAAGTATCTATCTATCTACTATCTATAGGCGAAAAAACTTGGATAATGACAAAGTTCACCAAATAGAAGAGCTCTTAAGCCAAACGAAGTATGAAGAAGCGCAACAAATTGTACAACAAATGGAACAGATGGAAAACCTTCCTCCAGATGATAATTTAAGGTGTTTATTGTATAAAACACAAATTTTGATTGGAAAGGGAGAGTATGAAAAAGCATTGAATCTTGCTGAAACAGTTCTGATTGAAAGTCGGGAACTGGGAAATTTACTACTAGAAACTGATGCTCTTATTGTCCAGGCTGATGCTTTGGAAAAACTAGCAAAGCATGACGAAAGTCTCAAGCTCATTAACCAATGTGAACAGAATTTATTCACTCTTAGAGAAAAGCACCCAACCGAGTTTAACCGAAGGAAGGCGGAAATATTATACTTGAAAGGGCGAAATTTATGGCAGAAAGATGATCCTGAGAGAGCAATAATCCCTCTTTCAGAAAGCTTGACTTTATTCGAAGAGCTGGGCAATAAACACCGAATTGCTCTCTGTCTTCGAGACATAGGTAATACCTATTGGCAGAGAGGTGAAATAGACCATTCAATTGAGTATTATGAACAGAGCTATCAGATGAGTAAAGAGATTGGCAATAAACATGATATGTCAGCTTGCCTTAACAATATGGGGTTAATTTTTCGAGACGAGAAAAACGACCCAGTTAAGGCTATAGAGTACTTCATGCAAAGTTTAAAATTGGCAGAAGAACTCAATGACAAGCCCAGCATCGTATTTTATCTTCGCAACATCGGCCATACTTATCTAGTAATGGAAAATCTTGATCAGGCGGAAAAAGCTTACCAGAGAGCTTTAACACTTCAGGAGGAAATTGGAAATAAAGAACGAATAGCGTTCACACTCCTATGGATAGGAAATAGTTATTGGTTTGTGCTAGGGGATTTATATCGCGGATTGGACTATCTTCAAAGGAGTTCAAGAATTTATGATGAAATCGGAGAAGTTCTTGGTCTTGCATTGACATTTAATAATATAGCTTGGATTTATAAAATGAAAGGGGAGCTGGAGCTCGCGATTGAATTCTGTCACAAAAGTTTATCAAAACATCAAGAGATTGATGAACCACTTGAGAGAACGTGGCCACTCCTGAACCTTGCACTGATCTATCAGGCAAAGGGGGATCTAGAAAAAACACAAGAGTTCGCAAAAAAAACTCTCGCTCTAAGTGAAGAAAGTGGAAACGAATTTGCAGCCGCGTATGCCCTCTACCTGATGGCAAACATCGCATTAGATAAAAATCAATTGGAAAAAGCCCGAGAATTTTCCCGACAATTACAACACCTTTATACACATGGTCATCAAACGACTAAACTAAGAAGAGGGCTCTTCCGACCATTAAAACCAATGAAGCAACTCACACAGCTAACCGAGGCGTTAATTCTCAAAGCAAGCCCACGACTGTCTGATAAAGCGAAAGCCCAGGAAATCTTTAAGGAAGTTGCTGAAGAACCCGTTTGGGCGATTGAACTTACTTCTACAGCGACTCTACATCTCTGTGACCTACTTTTATTCGAATTGAAAGCTTCTGGAGACGAAGCCGTCTTACAGGAGGCTAAAAATTTAATAAAAAAATTCAGGGAAAAAGCACAGAATGCACACTCTTACTCTTCAGTCATAAATACCATAATCCTACAATCAAAACTGAACACGATAGAAGGCAAACTAACAAAAGCCGCCCGACTACTAGATCAAGCAACAATAACAGCTGAAGAAAAAGGATTGACACGATTGCTTGAGACAGTAAAAGTAGAAAAAATGGAATTAGAAACTCAAGTTGACAATTGGCAACGGATAATTCAAAGCAATGCCCCATTCCACAAACGACTTGAACAGGCGCAGATGGAAGACTATTTGCAAGAGGCGCTAAAAATGGCTCGCTTAGGGGGAAAGAGTTCAACGATAAATGAGTAATTAATCGCATCAGAACTGGGCTAGTAACTTCACACTTCTATTCTTCCTGGTGATTCTATTATCTGAGGTAATCCTCACAAAAGAGATAAGGAATGGTTTATTGGCTAACTCAGTACTCAATTAACACTTGAAATATTGTTTCAATAAGCTTTTCTTGCATAAAATCGAACTATTAGTTTACCTAGTAGGTAAAAATGACTAAGAAGAGATAGAAAAAAATTCAATTACCTAACTGGCTTCTAACGGAGAATGTAGGTTTATGTCTCACAATCGAAGGTTAACAGAACCCATCGGAGTTATTGGTACAGGACAAATGGGAACTGCGCTTGTTAAAGGGTTATTAAAAGAGAAACTAGTAGAGCCTGATCAAATATTTGCTTATGATATTTTATATGACATTCTCATGAACTTGGTAGAAGACACTGGTATAAATACCGCATTGAATAATTTACAAATAGTTGAAAAATGTAACATTATTTTTATCTGCGTTAAACCCCAAGTATTCGAAACTACCCTTCAAAAACTCCAGACTTACTTTACAAATGATCACTTAGTTATCTCGATTGCTGCAGGGGTACCTTTAGCAATAATTGAGCGACTAACTGGAAAAGCACGATGTGTTCGCATAATGCCAAATATGCCATTCCAGGTGGGAGAAGGTGCAGCGGGTTTTAGTTTGGGAACCAGAAATGACAATCGAGATAAAGAAATTGTAGAACTCGTGTTTGGTTCATTAGGAAAGGTGTTTCAGTTCCCAGAACATTTATTAGATGCCGTTACAGGACTGTCAGGTACAGGGCCTGCGTATGTGTTTGTTTTTATAGAAGCATTAGCCGATGGAGGAGTTTTGACAGGATTACCACGTCGTGAAGCACTTATTTTGAGTGCACAAACCGTAATGGGCGCTGCTAAACTACTGCTGGAACAAAGTGTACATCCAGGGGTACTAAAAGATGCTATTATGTCCCCAGGTGGTACCACAGCTTCAGCTTTACAGTTGATGGAAGCACGCGGATTTCGTTCCATTCTAATAGATGCTGTAGAAGCTGCAACAAAAAAATCACAATTCCTTGGCCAAAATAATCTTACATTATCAGATCGATAATCCAGAGAACTAGAAAATTTTGAAAATTGGTAAAAAAAAAGATGTGTAGATAAAAATTACCCAACAACAATCTTAATAAAAACAACAGATC
>CAZALJ010000126.1:0-5957 GCA_964485715.1 uncultured archaeon | reverse complement strand
GTGATAGCTATTGACAGTCTTGGGTATAGAAGTCTCTTTGATTTTGTTCTTAACACCAACACAAACCTCCCAAGTATTTTGGTGAACTATAAAAATAACAGTCGTATTCAAAGCACGAGTAATCTTATTGTTTCAGTTACTAATAGCAATGGCACTTTTTATTATAGCTGGGATGCAGGTGTTGTTATTCCTGTTAATACAGAATCGGCGACTATTCCGATTCCTAATTCAGAAGAAGACCATATTCTTAATGTTTCTGCTATGAGCGGAGAAGAAAAAGATCTCTGGTATATAAAACAGCTTGTACTTATTGTTGACGATACTCCGCCTATACTAACTATACATGATCCTAATAATGGTTCTGTAATTAAAGGAACTGTTACTGTCCGTTTTGATGTCTCTGAACGATCAAACCTGACTTATATATTAAGTAATGGATTTAATGACAATTTCATTGTTGAAACAGAAAGAAATCATACAATCAGTTTTTCAAACCTTATTAATGGTAGTTATCAATTAAATTTAACTATATATGACGAAGCGACTAATCCTGTTACAGCGACGTTGTTATTTGAAATTTATACAAGTGCTTTCGGTTGGAATTGGGATTTATATGCTGATATACCACGTACTATCGATGTTGTCAACGCTTCTGAAACAACATGGTTTTATTTAACATTATTATCAAAAACAAATCAAAATTTCAATTTAACTGTGTTATCTGATGAGTCATCTCCTTCTAAAACCGAAAAAATGTTGTACATCATTCACTTTTCTTGTGACCGACCAGCTGATATTATCTTCATGACTCTGAACTTGCCTTTGTTCGATACAAATCAAACTAACGCTTTTGATGTTTATCAATGGGCTTACTGGGATAATAATACCAACCAATGGATAGATCTAGTAACTTCTTATAATGAAGTTAGCCATAGCTGGGAAGCAACATATGACGGTGCTGTTGCGCTTTTCGTTTTGGAAAAAACTGGCGAAACAACGAGTAAAAAGTCAGTTGAGGTTGGTGGCGGCCAAATTCCATCTTTCGAATTCGATATAAGCATAATTGGCTTGTTTCTTCTATACTCTGTAATACATAAAAGAAGAAAATCAAAAAAAAATAAAAAAATGAAAAATTACCCAAATAGAGGATAATTTATAAGAAAAGAATCAAAAAAATGCCATTACTCGGATTGTTATAAAATGAGCTATAGAGATCCACCTTCTGATATTTTAATTGTTAATCATGATCAAGTCTTGTTCAGTTCTGGCGTAGGTAGGCTAACGAAACAACCAAAAATTTCTGGTACACTTACTAATGTCTTAACCCTTTTTACTCACAACATTATGAAAGGTGAACCACTTCGCTTTATTCGATTTGATAAAAATACGATGATATTTTTAGCTTCTCAAAAACCTGAATTTCCATCACTTGTGGCTGTAGTTCTTGTTCCTATTGAAGCAAGTGCTAAACGAGTTATTCCAGGTATGAGAACTATTTTACACTTAATAGAAGAATTATTGAAGGGTAAGATTGAAGAAGCTAGGATTGAACAGCTTGATTGCTTCAATAGGGTCATAAATTTTCCTTCTCAATCTTTGTTTCTTCTTCCGAAAACTGCTGAAGGAATCCGTTCTGCTCTTGTCCTCTTAGCTGCTTATGCCCATGATTTTAAAGTTAGTATTGAGAAAGTAACTTCAAGAATGTTCTTTGTGGTGGAACAAGACTTTTTGACGATTGAAAAAATTGTTGATAAAGTTGAGAATCTTGGTGTCTTATCATTTTTTCCTTTACCAAACTATTTAAAGATCCCTCTGAACAAATTTTGTGAGATTGGCAACGAAGCTCCCCGTCGACAGTTTTTCTCTGCCCTCCCCAAAGAAAAACCCTTCCAAACTCTAGCACGGATCTTCGGATCTCATTCTAACGCCTTTAAAATGAAATCTTTCATTGATAACGATGATACTTTAGAAATTGCTCAATCCGTAGCTTTGCTAGACAAAAAATATGATGTGTTTGTGCGGAATGAAGTTCTTCTTGCTACTGTACTGGATCCAGGTCAAGATGTTGTAGCAACTTTATCTACACGTCTTTTACCCAAAATGAAAGAAATAGCTAAGCAAAAAGAGATGTCTTCTCCTGCGATTACTTCAATCGATAAAGTGCTAAAAAAAACACACAAGTGAGTGATGTTATGGATCTAGACATTGATGCTGATCAAGCTATATTGGAACCGGTTGACGAATTTGTCAAGTTAAGAAATGTGGAGAGAGTATATAAAATGGGAGATCAGCAAATATATGCATTGAAAAATATATCTCTGGATTTGGGTAGTGGACAACTTGTAGTAGTTTTAGGCCCATCTGGTTCAGGTAAAACTACTCTCTTGAACGTCATTGGAGGAATTGACAGTTGTCAGGGAACAATTAATGTGAGCAATGTCGAAGTTACAAAGTTGAGTAAACGGCAGCTTACAAAGTACCGACGTGAAAAGTGTGGATTCATTTTTCAATTCTTCAATCTATTACCCGTGTATAATGCCATAGAAAATGTTGAATATGCTGTGGAGCTCTCTGCAAAGCGAAAAATTTCCCGAAAAGAAGTAAGAGTAAAAGCTGAGGAGTATATTAAAAAAGTAGGATTGTGGGAAAAGAGATTTTTATTTCCATCACAGCTGTCTGGAGGGGAACAACAACGGGTAGCAGCAGCGCGAGCATTTGCTAAGGAACCCGAAATATTGTTATGTGATGAACCAACAGGGGAACTTTCAGTAAAAGAAGGCAAGAAAGTATTAGCAGTTATCCAAGAAATGGTCAAAGACAGACCTAACATGTTAGTTGTATTAGTTACTCACAATCAAAAGATTTCTTTAATCGGGAACCAAATAATCCGATTAAGATCAGGCAAGATCGATTCAATTGTTCCCCAGACTCCAACTCCTGCGGAGGAAATATCATGGTAAATGAGAGTAGGAGGGTTTATTAAAATGGCTAAAACTGCCAAAAATATATATCGGGCATTAAAAGCTCATAAAATCCGTTTCTTCACTATTGCATTAGTCATTGCAATAGGCATAACATCCTTCAACGGTATGATCACTGCTTTTGTACATATGACAAGGACATACAATCAAGCGTTTGTAGATTATAATATGGCAAGTTTCACAATGCAAACAGCAAATCCTGGAGGTTCTGGGGAAGATGCATGGATTGATTACAATAATTTAACAACTTTTATGGATGAGTTTATGAGTCAAGAGAACTCTAGAGTAATATCTTATGAATTAAGGATTGTCTATGATACTGTATTTGAAATTCGTGGAACACGTCAAAATGGTCGAATAGTTGCATTTAGTACTATTGATAAAAATGGAAATTATCGTTTAAAACCTCAAGTAAATGGTTTTAAAATTCTCTCTGGTGATCTTTTCTCAGAAACAAGTCGGTATAGAAATGTTTGTCTTGTCGAGACCCATCTCGCAACTTATTGGAAGTTAGAACCACATGAATTCATTGCAGTTGGAGATGACAACGTACCATTTGAAATTCTTGGAACGCTTGGAACACCAGAGTATTTAATAAATATGGGGTCATATGCGGATATTATGCCTAGTCCTCGCCGCTTTGGTGTTATTTATCTCCCCTTAAGAACAGCTCAACAATTATTAGATGTACCAGGGCGAGTGAATGAAATCTCTGTGCTTTTAGAGTCTTCTCTTCCTGCTCGTAAACGAGAAGTAATTGCAGACGACTTAAGAACCTTTTTAGAAGAAACGCATGCTCTAAAGTTAAGTGATCCAATTGATCGTGATAAACAACCAGCATATTATGTACTTAAACTAGATATTGAAGAAGCTCGCGAATTTGGATATGTCTTACCTGTAATAATTCTTGCAATGGCAATGGGAGGATTGTATGTTCTTCTAGGAAGAATGGTTGTTGCAGAAAGGAAAGATATTGGGGTGGCACAAGCTCTTGGATATAGTCGCCGAACCATAATTCTACAATATCTTGGTATCGCAATGGTCGTCGCAATTATTGGAACTATAATGGGATCAATACTTGGTTTAGCATTTTTGAATTACTTTGGGCCATTATATGTAGAAGCGCTCACAATTCCCTTTTATCCAGAAGTCACTATAGAATGGCCGATACTTATAGTAGGCTTTTTTTTGGGCCTTATCACAGGATTCGTTGGAGGGTATCTACCAATTCGGGGAGCAATTCAACCTCTTCCTGCGGAAAGTCTTCGTTTTGACCCATCATTACATATTACGACTGGACGAGTACCACTTGTCGAACGGATATTAAACAGATTTCGAATTCACTTTAGAGTAACTAGTTTTAAGCTTCCTCTGAGGAACTTCTTTCGTAGCAAACGAAGAACCTTTTCTTCTGTCTTTGCAGTGGTAGTCTCTGTTTCATTAATTTCTATGACTTTTGGCATGATGGAGTCGATGTTCTATGCCCTGGAATATCAATATGATGTAGCTGAAGATTGGGATATACGTGTTGATTATTCTGAAGTACCAACAAATGCCTCTCAGATCGCTATGGCAATCAATGATACAATTGATGATGTTGTGAAAGTAACATACCATCTGCTTTCAGGAGCGACTGTTACATCAGCGAAATCGACAGCAAGTAAGCAGGTTCAATTAATTGGGATGAATGATTCTAAAGGTTATACTGGTCACAAATTTGATTTTGATGCTGGTGATTGGGATCCAAATGGCATTGTATTAACCACCCCCATTGCTGAAAAACTGAGAGTGTGGATAAATGACAATGTGAGCCTTGAAATCCCCCGTCTTACGAAGTTAGTAAGTACCACTCCATTAAGAGCTCACTTTGAGATGGTTAACGTTTCATTTCGCATTACTGGTATTGTTGATGAATTTAATGGTTTAGTTGCTTATGTGGAACTGAACAATCTAGTTAAAGTTAGTAACTTCCCAGGCCAACCAGCAAATTCTATACTAATTAAAGTAGACAACCCTATTCCAGAACGATTAGAGTCAATACGCAAAGAAATCTATGAAAAATATAGTTATAATATTAGAAATATATTTACTAAGCAAGAACAGAGAAGTGATCTATTAGAACTTCTAGATCTAATTTATTTCATTATTTATATGGTAGCAGTGTTTGCAGTAATTCTTTCGTGTTCAATCGTATATAATACTATTTACATCAATCTACAAGAACAACAGAGAGAGATTGCTACGCTTTTAACAATTGGTACACCCAGTAGACGATTAATCAGGAACGTGACAATTGAGAATTTTGTTATAACCATTATCGGGACATTCTTTGGGTTAATCCTTGGGTGGATCATGTTATGGTTTTTCATGAAAGTCATTCTTGATCTAGAATTTTTTAGAGTAAAATTATTCATGAGCACTGAAACAATTCTTATTTCATTTGGATTAACTTTCATCGGGGTTTTAGTTGCACAATTCTTCCCATTGCGAAAGACACTCAATCTCAATCTAGCTGAAGCGACCAAGGAGCGTGTGGTTTAGGAGGTTTAAACATGTCATTAATCGAAATGAAAAATGTATATAAGGTATATACATTAGGAGAAACCACAACCCTCGCCCTAAATGGAATTGATTTAAAGATTGATCGGGGAGAATTAGTCATAATTTTTGGTCCTTCTGGTGCCGGGAAGACTACTTTACTCAACATGATTGGCGGCCTTGATATTCCTACCTCTGGAGCCGTAACCGTAGGGGAGATTCCCGTTTCCACACTCTCTGCTAAATGGCTTACAATTTATCGTAAGAAAAAAATTGGAGTTGTGTTTCAATTTTTCAATTTAATCTCTCGTTTAACGGCTCTAGAGAACGTTGAATATGCATTAGAATTAGTCGGGGTCAAAAATAGCAAAAATGCCAATGATAATGGTGTTTCATTTGATTCAAAATTAATTCGACAGAAAGCAGTTGAATATCTTG
>CAZALJ010000125.1:0-5959 GCA_964485715.1 uncultured archaeon | reverse complement strand
GGTATTCTAACATCCAGTTCTAAATTTCTTTGAGGAAGTTTGCGTTTTCGGTCAACGTGGTTGCTTTCAGCTGGAAAAAATAAATTCTTAACTAGACCTCACAAAAGCACTGTTATTCATATCATCTCATGTTTGTATGATTAATCCAGTAAAGGAATTCTTATCGATTTTTGTCATCAAATAGTAGATCTCTTTGAAGTGGAAAGTGAAGATATTACTGCAATAAAGCATATATTTCTACTAGATTCATAAGAACACAATCTATTGCTCTTATTCAGGTAGCTTCTTATACTCTTCTTTCTAATAATTATTTATCTAATTCTATCCTGTAATAGACGTGAACATGAATTGACTACAGTGACTTTATGTTGGCAGGTCTCCAATATTCTCCTACTATTTACATTATTTATTTCTATTATTGGATTATTAACCCGAATTCTCCGGATTTACACTGTACAGATCACTAAATATGATATTGCTTTTGTATTATTTTATTTATCAAGTTTCTTAGCAATCCTTCTACAGTGGTTAGTTTTTAATGCTCTCTTGATATTACCAACTTCCTCTACAACGTATGGTAGCATTGCAATCTGGTTTAAAGGAGCAATATGGTTTTTAACCTTAGCATCCTGTTTTCTTATCTATATTGGTCATCACAGCCTTGTTATGAGGAAATATTTGTCGTATAAATACTCCTCTCATGTGGTTGTAGCACTTTATCTCTTAAGCTTTACCATTTTGATTTTAGTGTTGTTCACGGAAGTGACAACGGGTGAAATCAGTGAAAACAGTCCAAGCTTCAATTTTAAGCCTGAAATAACTCTCCCTTTAACTGGTTTATACGGCCTGATTATTGGGGGAATGTTCGCATTTATTTCATTACGATCAAGAATACGATTAAGAGAACCAATGAAGCGATTAATTCCGTTATATCCATTTTATGTAGGATTTCCATTAGTAGCTGGAGGCTGTCTTATGATTATAGGTTTAATTATTATTTTTGATCCTTTCCAGGTGCCCATGTGGCCATGTTTGCGTCTACTTATGTCTTCGCTTGTATATATTGGGTTTTTATGGTTCCCAACATTAGAATCGATGTTCGAGATCTTCTTCCAGAGTCGTGTGAGCAAACTTGAAGCAATTATGGAACGAGACAAGGTATTAGACATTATTGATCATGATCTTGCCAATGTCACTCAAATACTCCACACTTATTTTGAAACACAGCAGCTGTCAGATCATGATAGGTTTTTTTTGAAAAAACAGGTTGACCGTATGAGTAAATTAATCACAGAGTCACGAGCTATTGTGACTCATGAAGATGATGCATTAGTTAAAGAATTAATAGATTATTATAAATCAAAACGTGTTCAAAATGATATCTCTGACTCGTAATTATCTTTTTTAAGAGTGCATTGCCAGTTTCAGTCAATTACTAGTAGTATATATGTTATCATTTATATTTAAGGAATGTTCCGTTGTGATATTCTTCAAAAGCGATTTTAAGTTCTTCCTGTGTATTCATGACAATAGGTCCATGCCACGCAATTGATTCCTTAATTGGTTTACCCGATACTAGAAGAAATCGAACATACTCATCTTCAGGTGTTGTAATTTGTACCACATCACCGTCCTTGAAGATCACAAGATGCTCTGCAGAAGTTAATTGATCTTTATTTTTATCAAAATATCCATTTCCTTCGAAACAGTAGGCAAAAACAGTAAATCCTTCTTTAACTTTGTGTACAAATTTCGTGTCGGGAGGGATGGTTACATCAAGGTATTCAGGGTGTACCACGATATCTTGTACAGGTCCCTTGACCCCATTTATTTTTCCAGCTAAGACTCTGATTTTAATTCCATTATCAGTTGTAATTTCAGATACCTTGTCACTAGTAATATCTTGGTACCTGGGTTTCATCATTTTATTTTTCGCTGGTAGATTCACCCACAATTGAAAACCCCATAACAGGCCATTGACTTGTGCCGGCATTTCTTGGTGGATGATACCAGAACCAGCGGTCATCCACTGAATCTCTCCACCTTCAATAACGCCGCTATTTCCTATACTGTCTTGATGTTCTACTTTTCCCTTAAGCATATAAGTGACTGTTTCAATACCACGATGAGGATGCCAAGGGAACCCAGCAATATAGTCGTCTGGATTATCAGAATGGAAATCATCAAGTAATAAGAATGGATCGAGAATTGACACTTCCTGATGTGCAAATGCTCGCTTTAAATGAACTCCCGCTCCCTCAATAGTTGGTTTACTTTTTAAAACTCTCTGGATTTCTCTAACTTTGCTCATGAGCTTACAACTATTTCGAGGAATTTAAATGCATTCTTGCATTAATCGTATTAAGTAAAGGATCTAATTAGACGTTTTTATTAGGAATCAGAGAATACTTATTTACATCTCAAATTTTTTAAAAAAGGAAAGTATTAGGCTCCACGATATTTTGAGCTTTTAACAAACTTTATTCTATATTGTTCAGAAAAAATAATCGTTGGTGCTAATGACCGAAGCAATCTCTCTTTGTGGGTTTAATTGTAGCATCTGTCCAGCCTATAAGGCAAACCTCAAGTCTGATGAAGACAGGAAAATGGTTGATGAGGGATGGAAAAAATTTCATCGAACACGTGGATGGATATACAAAGAACCCTACTGTGAAGGATGTTTTAATATTCCTGAAAAAACTCCTCTCTGGAAGAAATGCCACATCAGAAGATGTGTTCTAGCCAACAACGCTGAAAATTGCGGCTACTGTCTTGATTATCCCTGCTCACGCATCAATAACATGATTCGTGTTACTGAGGCAATAGCTAAAAGAACAGGAAAAACCGGAACAGAAGAAGACTTTCAAAAGTTCGCCCAGCCTTTTTTGAGTAGATCACGTCTTGATGAAATCCACCAAGGATTCATTGAAACAACATTAGACAATGATTATCATCCAGTAAACACCACAACAATAGGCTTCCCGTCCCAACTGAACCCAGAAACACTTGAAGGAACACAACTCGAACAAGAGAAATTTCGAGAAGCACTCCAAAACCTTCACTACGCGCTTGAAAGCATAATGACATTGCATTGCAAAACCCCTGGTGGTCAAGAGCAAGAATTAAAACGAAACAAAGAAAATACGAAATTTCTTTGGGTCATAGGAAGATATGGAAAACTCCTGACGGACAATGATGAGTCTTTAATCGAGATCACGCTAGAAGAAATTAAAAAATACCTCAAATACGGAAAAAATAAGGTTAAACGGAAGCTACTGGAATTAGAAACACATGAAATTGATGGTGACTCCCTCAAAGATAAAATAAAAATCAAATTCACAGAGAAGCCAGAAATAGCCATTGCACTTCAAAACTATGCAAGCTTACTTCTCAAAAATAACAGCGAAAGAACCGCATATTCAAAATTTTGGAAAGCTGACATGAGCATCTTTAGCGAATAACTAGTAGTTCAAAAATGTCTATAAAAACTATACATTCTTGTACCAATACTTAATTCCCAGATTAAGCCAACCAGTATGCCGTCTACCTCCTTCCTCCCATTTTGGATGATTTTTATAGCAATATTCAGGTAGATCAGAGTGTTTAAGAACCTTACTAACTGTTAAACCCTGAGATTTGAATTTCTTGAGAGTTGTAATTAACTCCTCAAAATATTTTCTTACATTCGTTAAATAATTCTTGTCCACTACAAATCCATGTCCAGGAATGATTCTCTTTACATCTAATGACTCCCAATACCGATAAATATCTAATACAATTTTCCCATTAGTGAAAACCTGCGCGTAACAAGTAAGGAGATTATCACCAGCACATAATACTTGATCTAAAGGATAATAGATGTATGCAGAATCGGGAGAATGACCACCTGTAACATGGAAAAGAACTTCATTTCCCTTGGATCCTATGACTAGTCTCTCTGCCACTTTGATAGCAGGTTTAATTTTAGCTGCTCCCTTCTTAGATACAACAGTTATTACATCGTGAAAAATATCAATAGCATTAGTATGATCCCAATGCGAATGAGTTAACAGTAAATGTGATACCTCTTTCTTGAAATGATGTTCCATATCTCTACGAAATTCTCTAGCCTTTTCGGTATTTACACCACAATCAACGATTAATAATGCCTCTGGTAAGTTGAAACAAGCCATTGTAGTCGTTTCTAAGGGATCAAGGTTTGTGATTTCATCAATATTCTTCGGAGCGGTCGTTACCACATTAGGAGAGATTTGATTATATTTCAGTCCTTTAACCCCCCAATCGGTGACAACACTAGTTGATAGATCGTTATCATATCGCAGCACTAATGTTCTCTATTCACTTTTCTACTATGTCGACAATTTCCTGTGGTAAATGTAAAGCAAATTTGCAGACTTTACCTCCATTAAGAACAGATTCTAACAATTCTACTTTAACAGGTTGATCAAGGACTGCTTCCCAGAAGTTTTTGTAATAACCACCGCTGCAATTACAAAGAATCGGATCAACAGGCTGATCTTCCTCTAAGATTGCTTCTCTAATCCATGGACAGTGGCAATAATAATATTTCTTTCTCCTTTCATCTGTTTCATTGAGGTATTGCTTCGCCATGTAAGGGATTTTAGTCATAAAAACTTTATTTCCTTTGCGGATTCCTGCTTCAGTCATTCCCTGTTGGCTTTTGACGTATTCGAGAACCTCTTCGTCAATTTCCTGGGTAAAGAAAAGAGTTTCTTCCTCTAGATGTTTACTTAGAGTATTAATGAAATCTTGACGTTTAATTTTCAAAAATTCATCAATATTTTTTGCTTTCAGAAATTTTTCTCGTGCTGGTTTATAAGAGTTTGTATATTTATCCCTTAATCCGTTTGCAAGGAATGCAATGCACTTCTCGTGATCAACGTTTGCTAAAAAATTCTCAATTAGTCTTTTAGTAATGTTTGGTCTTTTCTTGGGATGTAAACCCAGTGGTGGAACTTCAATTTCACCAAATATTTCGTTTCTCACTTTTTCACCAAATTCATCTATTAATCGTTTTGAGAAATTTTCAATTACTTCGCTTCCATCAAGAAGTTCCATTGAAGCAATAATTAACTGATCATTTTTAAAAAATTGACCAAATCGGAGGAGAAAGACAAAATTATCAAAGGAATTCTTTTTGTTCTCCATTAAATATGCAGAAAAATCATGAAGATCGTCATAGGTCGCATTTTCAATTGAGTTTTTGTTTTTAGAAAGAAAATCATCAAACTCATTGATGATATTAACAGCAGCAGCAATTTTTTCGGTATCAAGTTTTCTTTCTTGTAAATATACCTTGAAGCCATCTAGTTCCATAGAATCACCAAATTCTTTGCTTTAACCTCAATATATAAATCAACTGATTTGTGCAGATTGATCTTTCTTTGAAAAACTCAAAGGATCATTCAATTTGATGTAATCTGTAATTTTGGAATTGGTTTTTAATTATAATTAGGTCTAACTTTCTTAGAGAACCCATTGCCTTTCCAAGGGGGTAATCCTTTCACTTTAACCTAATAAAATAATAAGAAGCCTTATTTTAGAAAAAACAGAAAAAACCACTTGAATAGATCTACTTGAAGATTCGCACAAAATGAACGAATGGATTTGACAATAATGAAAATCCTTGAATATGACGAAGTCGATCCTCTAGAAGTATTACAACTCAATCTATTAGGATTGGAATTTGCACTTACGCCTGAACGGGTGGAGAAGATTCGTCGCTATGACGTACGCCCATTTCCATTTTTTGCGATATATGCTGTTGAAAATGGAATGATTGTAGGACAAGTGGGGGTATTCCGTTCACCAATGGTTTCAATTGAAGGCCCAGAGAATGTAGGTGGTGTTTGGGCGGTATGTACTCATCCATCTTTTGCACGGCGAGGAATTGCAAATCTATTGTTGAAAGAAGCCCATGAGAGAATGCGTGCAGAAG
>CAZALJ010000124.1:0-5996 GCA_964485715.1 uncultured archaeon | reverse complement strand
TACACTCTTTTTATTGTAATCCAAATCAACAAAATTATTGAGATTGGAGATAATATCGAAATAGCATGTAGAATGTGTTGATTGCAGAGAATTACCGATACCTCTAAAAATAGGTCAATATATGATGAAAAAAGAATTTAAATGGTTTTTAAACCACTAATAAGATTTTCTGGGACTTGGGAATTACCTGGAAGAGCACAGAACTTAGTACAGAGGTTCCTTATTATTGGTATTTGGATTAATTTCCTTTTTCTTCTCTCTAGTACTTTCTATGTTGTTTTTATTATAGATTCAGTAGGATATTCACAATTAGGAGTACTTTTAGCAGTTAGTTTTCTAGTACAAGCTGCTCTAGATTATCCAAGTGGTGTTATTGGCGATTGGATAGGTCAAAAATGGACGTTATTTGTAGCCTACTCAGTCTATGGTGCAGCTTATGGTCTATTAGTTATTTCTAATTCTTTTTCCATGTTATTTATTGTATATATTCTTCGAGCAGTTGCCTCTTCTCAAGAGTCAGGTGCTTTATTATCTTGGTTCGATAATAATTACAAAGTGGCTGTGGAAGAAGTAGATTCACACCGTAAGACCTATAAATTGCTATTAGGAAGACGTCAGATGATTAATGATCTTACTGGAGGTATTATAATTGTTATTGGAGGAGTACTAGCTACCCTCTATTTCAGAGAAGCTGTTTTTGTTATTCAAGCAATAGGTATGTTTATACTAGCTATTTTCTTTTTGTTCCTCATTAGCGATTTCCCAGAAGTGGAAAAACCTGAAAAATCCGTTCAAAACTACTTCAAATTAATGGCAGAGGGATTAAGAATCGTTTTCCTAAACAAGGTGATATTGCTTTTTATTACTGGAATTTGTATTACTGCGGCTTGGATGAGTATATATGGTGAAATGATACTTTTCCCACTGTATTTTTGTTATACAGGGTCGGATGCTGGAGCCAGTATCTTAAGATCTATCATTTGGATTGTAGGGATGCCAATAACAGGTTTAGCAACTAGTTTTGGCACAAGGTTAGATATTAAGTGGTATCCACGATTGAATTTTGCCCATGTAATCTCGCTAATTGGTAGCTTTATTCTGCTAACTATAGTATTTCCCTTAGACATACGATCCCAACCCTTAAAGGGAAATTTCGAACCAATAGCTATAATAATTACCTTTGTTATTGTTTCTCTTACTTGGATTTTTTCATTTACAGCATCTCTGCTTTATAGAAGAATGTTTCTGGATCTTATACCCGACCAAAATCGAAATTCTGTGTATTCTTTAATTCCTACCCTAGCACTCATAATTAGTGCTCCAGCTGTTGTTATTGGAGGGCAATTACTAGATACTTTTGGTCTAACTGCAACATTATCATTTCTAGGATTACTTGGAATAATTGCCTCGATATCATTCTATATTTCGATACGATTGCTTCCGTCAAATGCCTTAGATCATGGTAGTGCATTGTAGATGATGCTGGATCATAAGAACCAATGATAATTGTTCGTTAAACCCTAGAACTGTTAAATCTATCTAGTTCAGAAATTAGTAAAAAGAGAAATCACGCTCACTCACACCTTTAAGTGACTATATTGTGTTTGTTTTCTTTTTCCCATCGTATCAGTAGAGAATAGCTGAACAAGCTCTTTAGAATTTATCTAGTTCCTCTTGCAATATACTCTTCAATTTTTCCGATTCTTTTTTCTTCTTCTTCTTTGGAGGAGTTGAACTTTCTCGATCTGGTGGACCTGGGAGTTCTGTTGTTGGTGGTGGACCTGGGGGTCCTGTTGCTGGTGGTGGAGTTGGGGGTCCTGTTGTTGGTGGGGGAGCTGGGGGTTCAGTTAAAGGTGAGGGGGGTGGGGGACTTACCGTTGTTGGGGGTCTAGGAATTCCCTTCGGGCCTTTGCTAACACCCCAAAACCTTTCTCGTGAAGAAATAACGGTTATTAACATAGTTAGAATAGTTAATGGCACAGCTACAAGTATTAGTTCATTATTTTGTTGAATCAGGCCAAAAATTGAAACACCTAACTCTATCGTTGACCAACCTACCCATAAATATAGGACAAATGATTTTAGACGTTCTGAAATTGAATAGGTAGCAATCAACAAGAAAAGAACTGCTATAATACCAAGTGAGATTCCTATCATGAAGGGTTCAATTTGGATGTTTTCCACAATAATTGTCTCGGTAAATACATAAGTAATCACAATACTGGTGATAAAGCTAACTTGACTGACAAGAGTGACCGTTATCGGCCCCCAAAATGTTGTTGTTATACAATTCATAATTAATTTCACTAATAAATACACAGCTAAAAGGATTAATGTTAAGCTTATCCAATTAAACGCTTCTATGAATTCCTGGTTTTCATTCAGAACAAAAATTGCAATATAAGCGCCATATAAAGCTGCTAGAATTCCGAGATACCATAATATAGCGTGTAATTTAAAATATATTGAATTTTTAGTGACTTCTTTCTTCTCGGAGAATAAAAAACCCCCTAATTTAATGATAAAGATAATCTCGCTAATAATAAAGATACTGAGTCCCCCCAAAAATAGTGCACCGATATCTAGAAAATGGAAGGTTGTTAGCAGAAATCCACCTAATAGCCACAATGGGGTGTTTTGCAGTACATCAAAAGTGAATTCTAGTATTAACCAGGTTTTATCAGTATAACTTGGAATAATAAGGCCAAAGGTTTCTAACGCAAGTAATGCTTCCAGAGTAATTGCTAAAGCTAATAGACCTAAGCCTAAAATACTATATGACAGTTGAAATGCCGCAATGCGGCTTTTGGTGGCGCTCTTAGGTAAGCTACTTTCAAAAGTACGAAAAGGCATGTAAATCAAAATTGCCAATAAATCTAGGCGAAATTCAGGGGTATTTTCTAATGGCACAAATACAATCAAAAGAAGCAAGAACATAAAACTAGAAGACAGTAATCCAAATGCTCTATGATAGATTTCTTCATCATCTCTTCTTAAGAAATATAACAGTTCTCCGCCAATGAAAAGTGCTATTGCACTATAGTAAGGAAGTCCAAAGTCATTTGTAAAAATAAGTAATATTCCAGAAAAAATAGTGATGACTGAGCTAAACAAAATCTCAAACGTTAGATCCTCAGGAGGAATACCAAGATAAACTGTTCGAAATGGTAAATAGATAATTAAAAATCCGATATCAAAACGTGAAAATATTATCGTAAGATCCCCTATTAGTATGTAAGAGGTCATTCCCAACAAAATTAGGGAAGATATCAAACCAAAAAAACGAGTATTCTTTATTCTTCTCTCTAACAGTAACCAAAAGATAATTTCACCGCCTATTAGCAGTAACCAACCGCCAATAACTTGTAAATCGACACCCATCAATAAAGCTGCAATACCAGCTATCGATGCAACCAAAGCGAGAAGATTAACAAAACTGAAGGTTATTACTCGTTCCTCAGACATTTAACCACCACGATTAAGTACAATAATGATATTTACTTCAATATTTATATCGTAACTGGATACAATGAACACTTTGACTTATAAATTAATATTGGTTCTTTAAAGGATTCTATTCACTAAACAAAATTGGTGTTTAAAAGAAGCTTGTATCAAACAATGCTCATGACAATTATCCCTGATCTTAATTTTCAGGTGGTTTTATCAGTTTTTTAGTTTCTAGTAGAATGAGGGATCTCGCTCACTCACACCTTTAGGGGGCTCAGCTTTCATAGTTTCTTCAGGAGAAAGAACCTCGATCAGCTCATATTCTTGGGTACCCAGTTCGAGTTCTCTAGCGAATTCAACAGCCAAATATGGATTTTTCATTGGCCCATGAAGGCGTTGGAATGGATGGAGGTCTACATTCGGGTTTAAATTAGCATGTTTAAAGTGAGGGGGAACATTTTTTACAATGAGTCCTTCTTGTGCAATAAGATCTAGAGCAGCAGTTTCGATTGCTACAATATCTCTACTACCTAACACTCCTATGTCATTTACTACACAAGGTTGAGCAAATCCCCAACAATCGCACATAGCAGTTATTTCCAATAAGAAACTGATGAAGAATCTCTTATCTTCCTTAAAGGTATCTAATATTTGTTTTGCATTTATTGCCAATAATTCCTGAAAAGCAGAGAAGTTTTCTTGGCGATAATCTAAGCAGCCAACGTCTTTGTCCGCCTCTAAACACTCCCCACACTGGTTACACATGCCAAAAGGAATTGTAAGTGTGTGTTTTTCTTCATCGTACCTCATTTGTTTGTAAGGGCATGAAAGAACCAATTCTTTAGCATGTTCAGGAGTACATTTTTCGGGATCCCAATACGGAATGGATTGTTCTACTCCATGGATCTTATTCCAACGTGTTTGTGCTGCATACCCTCCGACAGCTATGTTTTTGATTGCTCCTCCAAACCCACATGAATTATGACCTTTGATGTGGCTCACATCTACTAATACATCGGCATCATGCAGAACTCCAGCCATGTCAATTGTATCGACATTTTTGTAATCAACCTGTTTCTCGAAAGTATAACCATCTTTCACCCCACTGATGGGTATGATTGGGCATCCACAGGTTTCTTGTGTATACCCACGATCGACCGCATTATAGACAGCTGTTGGATTATCAGTAATAAATGGCCATCCTCCAGCCTGTTTAATAGCTTTCACAATACGTCGAATAAAGAATACGGGAACTGTTTGGTACACATCTTGGAATCCGAGATGCATTTTGAGGGCAACTTTGTCTTGTTTTTCAATGGTTGAGAAATCAAGCAATTCAACGATTTTGTCTACTTTTGCTGCAAAAGTAGCAAACCGTGCATTTGTTCCATGTTGAAGAGAACCAAAATAGACTTTTGCTGACATTTTCTTATCTTTCCTAATGTTTTTTACTGAATCATATTCTTAGTTATCAGCGATAAAATTATTCTAGATGTAACATGAGTTCTCCACCTAACTTGGTGGATGCTTTAGCGGAAAATTAATTCTATATTTTTAAACTTGATCAATTTGGCATATTTTGCGTATCAATTAAAGTAAAAATAGTTCTCCAATTGAAATTGGCTTATGAATAAGAAAATTCCAAAGAATGACGCTCTTAATTGCTATTAGACATTAAAATTTAGGATTTGATTTTGTTTAATCTTTTTTAAAGTAATAGATGTATAAGTTTTATTCACCCCAGGAATGGTAGAAATTTTTCTTTCGACAATGTTGTGAAGATTCTCAATATCCTGGGCATTTCCAATACATAAGATATCATGGATCCCTGTGGTAATCTTGATTATATGTATTTCCTCAATTTGTTTTAGTACAGCAAGCACATCGTCCATTACGCTGGCGTTGATGTCCAATTCACAAATGAACTCTATTGGATAATTTACTTTTACAGGATCCACTGCTATAGTAAATCTTTTTATTATCTTTTTCTTCTTTAGTTTTTCTACACGGTCTGAAATAGTCTGTGCTGTGACATCTAACTTTTGTGCTATTTTTTTATACGATTCTTTTCCATCCTTGCTCAATGAACGCAATATCGTGAGGTCGATATCATCTAGTGTCGTTGTAACCATTTTGAAAAACTCCTTGAGTAATATTTGGAACTATAAATTCTAACATTATTCCCCTGATAAATTTCTTATGGTTTCATTGTTTTAATTACTTCATTAGGATGCTGATTGACGATTCAATCGCCAGAGAAGCCAGTAACGGTGGGCAATACTCGCAGGGAGGAGAGCTGGTAATAATACTAAAAACCCTAGCACAATAATTGAGCTAGAAATCTGATTTATGTTTATTACTTGAAGAGAGAAGTAAATTCCAATAGCAAATAGAGCATAAACCCCAATGAATAAAATATAATCAGCTAAAGTATCAAATGCTCCTTTTGCCCACCCAAATAACCCATTCATAACTAGTAGAAATAATTCAGCTATTCCTTGTAGCATAAGAGAAATAAATTCAATGAAACCTCGGAAAATCGCTAT
>CAZALJ010000123.1:0-6024 GCA_964485715.1 uncultured archaeon | reverse complement strand
ATGGAAAATCAACTTCGTGGATCTACAACTAAACTTCAATTAGACGTAGGAAAAGCAGTATTAATCGGATTGCTTCATGATCTTGTGGAATCTGAATTTTTTGACATAGATAAAAGCATTGAAAAGGTTGTAAACAATGAACAATTTGTACAATTTCAACTACAAGTTGAGGAAGGAGCGATTCAAAATATTCTAGAAAAAGTTCCATCGATACTAAAAGAGTCCCTTAAATCCATCTTAAATGATCATCACAGTGAGGAGTATCACATTGCAAGAGTATCAGATCTAATTGATCTACTTCTTCAGGCCAAGGAATATGGCAAGAAATACTGGATTGACGAGAATCAGCTCCAAGGATTTCAATCGCATGCTCTTGAACAATTGAAGCAATATGAAAAGCAATTTTCTTTTCTTGAAAAAAATTTACAGGAACTTATCTCTTAACTGAAAGTTAAAACCATCAAGGTTATGCTTACTTTAACCCAGTGTACTCTATGACTTTTTTAATAAAGTCAATACTTTTTTGCATGAAGTCTTGTGAGTCTGGGAGTTTTATACCCAGTTTAAAAGCATGAGCTTGTTGTAGAACTGGGTAATAATCTGAAAACTCCGATTTTTCTCCATAAACCTCTCGGATTTCTTCATGGATATCAGGTTTAACTAAATCCATCTTTACAGCTTTTGTCCCAACTTTGTAACAACACAGTGCAAATGCAATATCAAGGATTGAGGCGCCGACTAGATAATCCAGTTCATCAGCAGGTAATCTCTCCTCTTCTGCAGTCTTAATGATTTCGTCAAATTGTGTAATTGCCTCACTAATTATCATCTTCGCAGACTCTTGAATTTGCTCATTTGTGATCTCTAAAGAAGTGAACACGTTATTTCCTATTTTCACTTCTCCATCTTTTGCATATAATGCATGAATATAACTAAAAACGGGACCAAACTTTTCCAGTTGAATTAGATCCTCTTCTTTCAAGATCATCAGATCAAAAATATGTGCTACTTCAGGTGTGACAATTTCTTCAGCAATTTGATTGATTTTTTCAATTGCTGCCTCTGATTCCGTCTGAGAAGAGTTAGAGCTCAGGATAACAGCAAAATTTATGTCACTTTCACCTACCACATGTAATCGTTTAGCGTAAGAACCGTAGATGATTAACGCCACAATTTGAGCCTGTAATATTTCGTTTTCAGTAACTTTTTTCAAAACCAAGTTTTCAAGCATTTCATATTCACTGGATTCATCAGTTTCAATATCGACTGAAACATCCTTTAGTTCATCTCCAGCCATTTGGTTGACTTTAACAATCTCTTCTTTCACAACAGCTACAGAGGACCGAACTTGGTTTTTTAATTCTGGATGCTCGGTAATTACTAGTTTTAAAACCGAAGTTAAAGATGCCTCCCCTTGTTCTAACCGTGCTTGCATAGCATATTGTTGAATAAGGTCGCGAAATTCCGATTCTTCCATAAATAAGACCCCGAACGAGGTTATGATTGTCAATGGAACCGATTTGGACAGGTACTGACTTTTTCTGCCTCAAAGTTGCCAAGATAAAATAAGACTTTTGAGTTTTTAAGCCTTAAGGTCTGTTTCTTTCGTGAGGTTGATGAGCTTTTCAATCTCATCATTGATCATTTCTAATTCCACGGGCTTAAGTAGGTGAGATTTGGAGGAATGGTGGAGAATCTGGCTAATGATATTTCCAAGAATTCTCATTTCTTTTTCGCGATATCCTAAACGAGTTAATTCTGCTGTTCCAAAACGCATACCTGCATCTGTCACAATTCTATATTCCATCAAGATATCTCGTAATTTTGCTCCCTCATTGAAATCTCGTATCTTCATTAAGACTTGGTGAGACTCCGTAAATCCTTTTTCTTTACCAAGGAGAGGTATATTGTTAGAATCTAAACTATAAGCAAGGCGTTTAGAGTTTTTAATCACCTGACGAGCATAATCCTTCCCATATTCTTGAAACTCTTCGAGTGCAACGCCCAATGCGGCCACGCGAGAATTATGTATATTGTCAACTAACACGATCCCTTTGAGGGCTTCTGTTCCAATTACTTCCTCAAATTTTTCATCATTATAACCATGGGATAAGATAATCCCTCCTTGAGGTCCTGGAAATGATTTATGGGTTGATCCCAACAATAGATCTGCTCCTTCGCTCAGTGGGTTTTGAAACTGTTCACCTGCAATTAGTCCTAAAACGTGTGATCCATCATATGCTACAGCTCCTCCATATTCATGCACTACATCAGCAATTGGTCTCACAGGGTGAGGAAAGAGAAATAATGAGGACCCCAGGAATACTAATTTTGGTTTTTCTTGAGAAAGCATTTCCAGCATTCGTGGCAGATTAATATTGAACTCTGCAGGGTTAAATGGAATGTCCACTCTAATTCTGTCAAAATACTCGATGTTAATAGGATATCCCCCTGCAGGTGACAAAGGTAAGATTGCGATTTGATCTTTTGGTTTAGTCAAAGCTAGAATAGCTGCTACAACTGCCAAATTCCCAGACAAGGGAGAGATGATTACTGTGCTGCACTGAAAAATTCTCTTAGCTAAGGATTGAGTTTGGGCGTAGATTTGTTTAAAAATCTGTGTGCCTCCGTAAAAGTCAGCATGATACCTAGAGTGCTGGATAGCTAAAGCTTGTTTCACATTGGGGGACAAAATATTCTCTGAAACTATCATATTTAGATTATCTGTCCGAAATAATTCATTTTGAATAACTAAATCTATAATCTTCAATGGATTGGCACCAAAATCTCGTTATGGAAACATTAATTACCGATTTTGAATATGAAAAAAAAAGTTGTTAAGCAATCCCAAGCAGGCAAAAAAGTAGAATGAATTACTCACAAAATGGTTAATCTCGATCTTGATTTAGCTGGTAACCATATATGATAGACTCTCACGCTCACCTTTTGCCAGATTTTGTTAAAAACATTGATAAAATCGTAGAAAATGCTCGTGGATCAGGTCTTGAAGCAGTAATTAATTCAGCGATTGAACCCCATCATTATGAGTTTGCTACATATCTCGAAAAGAAATACCCTTGTTTTGTGTACACAACATTAGGTTTTTCAGCTTCACATATACAAACAATAGATTTTGAGTTGGCATATAAGAAAATTCGGGATTATCCCTCATTAGTAGCTATTGGGGAAGTTGGTTTGGATTATCATTGGGTTTACGATTCTTATTGGCGTAAAAAAGAACAAGAAGTCTTTCTCGAGTTTATTAAATTAGCTAATGACCGACAGAAACCACTAGTAATACACTCACGAAAAGCTGAAAAAGAATGCTTAGATATTCTTGAAAAAAATGCGGAAGTACCAGTCCTTATGCATTGTTTTGCAGGAAATCTAGAAGATGCAAGAAAAATTATAGATCTTAGTTGGCTAATCTCAATCCCCACTGCTGTTCGAAATCGTAAAAAACATCGTAAAATTGCAAAAAATATACCCTTAGAATATATTGTTGTAGAAACGGACACACCTTTTCTTAGTCCAATTCAAGGGAAAAAAAATGAACCTGCAAACGTGAAGTATGCTATTGAGGAAATTGCAGCAATAAAGGATACTTCTTTTCGCGAAGTTGACGAAGTAACAACCCGAAATGCTCAAGAATTTTATCAACTTTAAGGGAATAAAGTGGTTCAAATGAATAGCACAGAAACAACCATTCTAGATTATCGGAAACATACTATTGAAAAAATGAAAACAGAAGACTTTGATGTAGTCGTGATTGGGGGAGGAATAACGGGAGCAGGCATTGCACGTGATGCTGCTTTGCGAGGCTATTCGGTTGCATTAGTAGAAAAAAATGATTTTGGCTATGGAACAAGTAGTGGTTCCTCAAAGATTGTACATGCAGGTATACGGTATCTTGGTCAAAAAGAATTTCGATTGGTACGAGAAGGTTCAGTTGAAAGAAAAAAAATATTAGAAATGGCTCCACATCTTACCCGCCCTATCAGCTTTATACTTCCTATGTATTCCGATACCAAATACCCTAAATCGAGGATAAGATTAGCTGTTTGGTTGTATGATTTATTTGCAGGATTTAAAAATTATACATTTCATAAAATGTTATCTCCTAAGAAAGCACGATCATTTCTTCCCTCACCATTGAGAGAAGAGAATTTTCAAGGTGCAGCTGTTTGGGGGGACGGAAAAATGGATGATATAGGACTAGCTTTGGATGTTGTGCTCTCCGCTGAGGAGTGTGGAGCGATAGTACTTAATTATTGTAAAGCAATCTTATTCAAAGAGAAGAATGGAGAGGGAATTATTGAAAAAGTGCAACTATTAGACACGTTGAAAAATAACAAATTTGAGATAAAAACTCGTTCAATTGCTCTTGCATGTGGTCCTTGGACTGAAAGCGTTGTTAAGTCCATAGATCCTACTACTACTACTCCCCGTATTCGCCCAACAAAAGGTATACACATTATTACTAAACAGATTTACAATAAAGATTATGCTCTAGGTCTTCCAATAATGGATGGACGAATATTTTTCATTCTACCTTTTGGAAAATACAATTTAATAGGAACGACTGATACTGATTATGATGAAGATTATGATTATGTCCCTGTGAATGCAGAGGATATCGAATATTTGATTGAAGCTACTAATTTTCTTTTTCCAGGAGTATTACAAAAAGAGGACATATATAGTGCTTATTCTGGTATCCGTCCGTTAATAATTTCCCCTTCTGCTGAATCTGAGTCAGATGTTTCTCGCAATCATGAGATTTTCTTAATAAAGCCCAATTTATATGCTATTACAGGAGGAAAATATACAACCTATCGTGCAATGGCTAAAGATCTAGTTGATCATTTAGAAAAGGTATTGGGGAAGAAAGGTAAATGCAGAACTGATAAAGTTCCGCTTTTCGGGTGGTTTTCGACTAAACGAAAACACTGGGATAACTGGGCTACAATTGCGATGGAAAACTTAACCATTCAGTATCATCTACCAAAAGATGTCGCTAGACACTTATTAAAATATGGAAAGAATTATTTTACAATTTGTGAAGAAATAGATAAACAACCAGAATTAAAGGAGCGAATTTCTGATAATCGTCCTAACATTTTAGCGGAGATTGATTATGCTATAAAACACGAAAAAGCTGTGACTTTAACGGATATCATGCTTCGACGAACTCAGATTCAGCTTTCTGAACATCAGGGATTGGATTGTGTTGAAACCGTTGCCAGAAGGATGGCTTATATTTTAAATTGGTCAGCAGATAAAGAAAAAGAAGAAATAGAGAATTATAAACAGGCTTTGGTATGGAAACCTTGAAAAAGATTTTATTTTAACCCAAAAATACCAGGGCTCATTATTCCATTTGGATCAAGACTATTCTTGATATCTTGTAATAATTTAATTCCCTCAGCTCCGATTTGATTAGGAAGCCATTGAGAGAATGCTCTTCCAACGCCATGATGATGACTTATTGTTCCCCCATTTTCTAGAAAAGTATCTAGGAGTTTCTCTTTAATTCGAAGAAATTGTTCAACTTCATTTCCATATTCTTGAGGAGCAAATAGATGAAAGTATATATTTGCTCCATTTTTATAAAAATGGCTTGCATGTGACCAAAGAACTGGACAATCAGGTTTCATAGCTTTTCGTACCGCATTGTACAAAGGTACAATGTTTTCCCAAGTTGTACTTGTTTCAAATGTTTCTAATAATATTCCATGATCAATAATTGGGTCACGAAGAAAAGGTGATTCATAACGCGATTTGATCCATGATTTTCCAGGAGTTGAACCTAGAAAAAATCCTCCAACCTGTTTTGCATAGGCTATTGTCTTCTTTCGTGTTAGTTTTACCAAATCAGAGTTACCCTCAAAAACCACAACAGCCAAACATCTTTTTTTTTCAGTATAACCTCGTGATTCGACATACTTTAGGACTGCTCGAATGAGGACTGGTTCTTTAGGAGACTCTTTCATCAATACTGAACTACGTAAGCTGGAGAAGGTT
>CAZALJ010000122.1:0-6059 GCA_964485715.1 uncultured archaeon | reverse complement strand
TGTACTTTATGAGACTTTTTGAACCTTGAAAGCGCAGCCACATCGAAGACATCTATAAATCTCTTTCGATTCCTCCTCTGGGAGCGTACTACGTACTAATTGGTGAAGACATGGTATTTGATATTGAGAAAAACTCTTTGATTTCAATCAGAGCGACTCCACCTATGGATAGTTTCTGAGTTTAAAAATTCGTGTGATACGCTCCAAAATCAATGAAATAAATGGTTTTAATTGGCGAAAAAAGGATTTAATTATATTATTTTACTTCTGTTCCCATAATGGAGCAGGAGGAAACCTCGATATTAAGAAAAATGGTTCCGCAGCTTAAGAGCTTTTTCAACATCATCAGTAATGATGCTGTTTACTTGTCTTAGAATTACAGCTCTTAGATATTTCTCATCGTTTACCGTCCAAGGATTTACTAATAAACCAAGTTTCTGTGCTTTATTAATACTTTTATGGGCGTAATATTCATAGAGTTTATTAGTGATCCAAAAAGAATGAAATTTCACCCATTTTTTAGGGATAGTATCGTAATACGGATGAAAAGCATCACAATCTAATTCCTTAGCCACTCTAACTTGGTTTTTAGGAAAGTGGCAAAGTAACCCTGTTGGAATATCAGGATCAATCGTTTTTATCTCTTTTAAGGGATTATGGTGAAATGAAGACACAATTACCTTTGTAGGATCATTAGTTAGATTGAATTGGTGGATTATCTCCACTAATTCCTTAACACCTTTCTTATGGGATTTTACCTCAACGTTTAACATGACTTTATTCCCAAATAAGCCAAAAACTTCCTCGAGAGAAGGAATTACTATTCCCTCTTTAAGCTCAATGGAAGTTAGCTCTTTGAAGGGGAGATCTTCAAGACGAGCCTCGGGCCTACCAAGGGTTTTTAGAGTATCATCATGGAAACAAACAAATTTGTTATCAGATGTAAGCTGAACATCGAATTCAAAACCATCAGCTCCATGATGTATTGCTGTTTGAAAAGCTGGGATAGAATTCTCAGGCTCCCCATTAACTAAGTAACCTCTATGAGCAAGAATTTTGATAGAGTTCATCTTATAATTCTTATTACCTTTTTTAACAAAAATTATATGTGTGTTCGCAAATTAAAAGGTTGATTCGCTCTCTCTCCTAATTTAATTCCTTAGTTCTACTGTTGGAATTCTTTTTATAGTCTTAAACTACTTGTTGTCTGGAAGTGCGGTCTTGGGTGCTGTTCGGGGGATTTCTACCTCAAGTTTTCGCAATTCGGATGCATATCGTTTTGCTAAGGGACGAATTTCATTTTTTCGATACCTATATGTAATATCAGCCTTATTCCCTCCAACATCATGCCATGGTTCGACTATTACAACGTCGTTCACGGTGATTCGGTATCCGCGTCTAAATCTCCCTGGAATACGTGCTGTTCGTTTAACTTGGTCGCTGCACAACACCTCCATCCTTCTTGCGCCCAAATTTCGAATTACTACACCAATCAATTCACTTCCTCTAGGATAACGTGTTCGTCTTACAACTTCGACTGCTGGGCCACGTTTCCCTTTTCCTTTTCTTACCAATTAGTATGCCTCATTAATCAACTTTTTATTAATTCTAAATTTCTCTTAATATCCACAAATAATTTAATAGGAGCATCAAAGAGATAACAGATCAATTTTTACTCTTTAATTCTTCCTTCTAATATTCTTTCCCCAGAAGTATGTATATTTTATTAATTTCATTATAATTTCAGGTTACTGGAGAAAGGGTTAGATAGATCCGTTAGCTGATGACTTGTAGGATTCCTTCAAATATTTTTGGGATTGAATTAAGCATGAGCTGGTGTCGATTTTCCCCTACCGTGCAAATAAGGAGCTAATCCTCTCCAAATTCAGAAACTAATTCATTTTGAAAGAAAAGTTAATCATCATGAAGAAATATTCAAAATTATCGGATTGTTGAAATTCACTAACAATTAATGGGAAGTAGCAGAAAATTGAAGAGTGATCCACTGTTTATTGTTGTTGATGGCAGTGATGGTTGTGGTAAAGATACCCAAGCGAAGCTAATCGCTCGCTATTACCAACAAAAAGGATATAATGTTCGTATTCGGAGCCACCCTTCAGCTGACAATCCTTTTGGTCGTTGTGTGAAACTTGCTTTAGAAGAAGGAGGTAGAAGAGGCCATCTAAAAGCTGCCTTATTCTACGCTATCGATGTTATTCGAAGTCTAGTAAAATTTTATCGTCATAATTGCGAGGTAATTATCTTCTCTCGCTATCTATTAGGTGTATGTTATCTCCCTACTTTTCTGGTACCTTTTGGTTATAACTTTTTTTCCAGTTTTTTGCCAACAAGTCAATATTTTTTCTTTCTAGATGTCTCTCCTGAAGTAGCTAGAAAGCGAATTTCCAATCGTGGTGGAAAACAGGAAATGTTTGAAAGTCTGGTACGCCTCAAAAAAATGCAACAGAAGATGCGCTTTGTAACAAGGAAAAAAAGTTGGTATCAAATCAATGGGGATGGCCCACCCCAAAGAGTTTGGCGCCAAATCTCTCGAATCTTACTTCAATTGGATTCTACAAAATGAAAAAGGTGATTATTGATCCAAAAACTAATCTCAGACATAATCTGAATATTCAATGTAGTAGAAGTTCCGGCTAATAGTGTAACATTCTTAACTACAACATTCGTTACATTTATAGGAGTCATAATTCTGATATTCTCATCAGTCCGAAATTAGACAAAGTACCATAGGGAAATAAAATCAAAAAAGGTCTATTAAATCATACTACTGGTTTTAAACATGTTTACGATCTCCGTTCGGAAAACAAAGAGTCTCAAGCATAACGTTTTCTCTTTTGTTCCTGGAGAAAAAATACATGTTCAAGTAAAATTTGGTAATCAGATTCCAGACCATTACCGCTTACAGGTCTTAGACCAAAGGAATAATTCTCGATTAAACCGATATGGGAAGGGTTCTGATGAAGGAATTGTGCTCGATTGGCCAATCCCACACACAATTCGCAATGAACATCTCGGATTATGGCAGATTCAGGTTGAAGCCGACACGGGTTCTTTTAGTCAAACATTTTATGTAGAACACAGAGAGAGAAGCTTCCCTCTTATGCTCATCGCTGGCCCAAGTTTATTGGAACCCGTTGAAGAAGAAGCAGTTCAAATAACTCACGAAGCTACTGTTACAGAACCAGCATTTGTTAGTAAAACAGCTGTCACGGCAATCAAAGGTATTGGTAAGACTTATGCAGGCCGTTTAGTGAAAATCCAAGTTCATTCAATCTCAGAATTTCTGTATTATCCAGATCAAATTTCCCTGGCTGAAGTTATGCGTGTCAGTGATACTAAATTGTCTCGTATGTTGCAGGATGCCAAATTTCTACTAAATAAAGAAGTTGAAATACCAATTACTCCTGATAGGGAAATTGATTTCATTTCAAACGATCTTCTGACTATTCGCGGGATTGGCCCAAAATCTGCAGAAAGACTTGCAAGAATTGGAATTACTTCAAAATCCGACCTTGTAGATTATGAAGATCTGGAGACTCTTCGAAAAACTTTGAGAATGTCAATGTCTCGTCTAACAAATGTTCTCACATCTTTGGGAAAAACAATCGCTCCATCTGAAGTTGTTACAATAGAACCAGTTGATCCGTTAATTCAACCAGTTAATTGTGTTAAAGGTATCGGAATTAAAACAAAGCAAAAACTAAACCAACAAGGAATCATGACAGTAAAGGATCTATTAGATTCAATTTATGCTTCAATAAAGGGTTCAGCTAGTAAAACTACTTATCACAAATGGAAAACAAATGCAGCAATATATGCCGGTCAACAACCCGAGGAAGCAATCTCTTCGGCCATTACCCCAACAGAGGGTGTCGAACTCATATCAATCTCTGGGATTGGAATCAAATCGGCTCAACGATTAAATGCTGCTGGAATATTAACATTAAACGACTTAGTTCAGTATGATTTGGAAGAATTAGCTCACAAAACGCGGTTTTCTAAAACGAGACTAGTTGCCTGGCAAGCTCAAGCAAGAAAACTCCTTTCATAATTTTGCTATTACAAAACTAATCAAACTCTTCTTATTATTTGTAGTTTGATTTTTTTTGTCGTTTTATTTATGAAAATAAATGATTTTTGTTTTCTGATAAAATGGTTTTAATATGCTTATTATTGACTATCCAATATTAAAGATTTAATGTTCAATGGTTGTTAGAAATAAAAAATGGTTGTTGAGAATTCCTAAACTAATGATCATTGGTTAAACTATTAAAACTTGTTTTTTAGAAAAATAGAATTATATTTACGTATAGATTGAAGTGATTATTATGTCAGAATTCGAAAAATTGGAAAGTAGTGATAAAAATAGCCGAGTAGAAGCCGCGAAAGCTTTAGGAAATACTCGTACAAAGGCCTCTCTTCGTGCCCTACTTGAAATAGTTGAAAAAGATCCAGAAAAAGATGTACGAAAAGCAGCAATTGATTCTCTTGAAAAGTTAAATGATCCAGAGGCTATCCAAGTTCTTGAGAGGGTTGGAGAAAACGATAACGATCGAGGTACCAGAAATAGAGCAAAAGATGCTGTCAAAACTATTCGCGATACAGGGACTCCTCTGCCTGAAACCGAATTTACAGAGGAAGACGCGGTAAGAGCTCGCGAAGACTTTCGGGCACTTGAAGAACACGAAGCAAAACAAGCGGGTCTCAATGTTCTCCTAGAAGAGAATTTAAAATACCGTATAGATCGGGATAATAATCTTGTTGATGAAAATGACTCTTTAATTGAATCGTTGAAGTGTAATGGGAAAATAGAAGTCACAAATAATGGCACGAATGATCGAATTTGGGCTATTGAGACATTTTTGGAAGGCATAGATGAAGTAACTTTTGTTCGTGGTGAGGATCAGGAAATAACTGTGTTTGGGAACTCTTTTGAAATAAAGGAATTAGATCCTCAAGGAAAACAAGCTGTTTATTTTGATTTTGAGGTAGCAGCGCCACAATTAAAGATCAAAGAAGACTTTTGGGATCTGGAAAAAACTGATGCACCTCCTACCTTTTCACGAGGTGTTGAAGCAGGGATGCGTTTTACTCTCGAACTGATTAATGATTTTGATTGGTCTTTAAAAGAGGTTGTCTTAAAGAAACACATTATAGATCCTTCTACAACAGCAGATGATTTTCAAGCTGACATGGGACAAATTCAAAAAGAAGGAGACTTTATTGTATGGCAAATTGATGAAATTTCTGCTCATGACGGTGTCAATGCAAGCTGTGTATTGAGAGTTACCTTGCCTGAAGACACAACCGAACCATACAAGATTGGGGATACAGTTGTAACTTACCGCTGTCTGGAAAAAACACTTTCTGGGCTTAATCTTGAAACCATTAGTGGAAGCTCATCAGTTTTTCAGTTTATTTCCAGAGATGAACAAGAAGAGAATCCTGGTGATTTTGATTGTAAATTTGAATTAGAAAACACTTCCGAGTTTGAGATGGATTTAAAGGAAGTTAGGATTTACGAAGGCCCTCTTGAAGAAGGGAATGTTCGACTAGAATGGTTGGGTAGTGATTTCCCTGAAGAGGAGCGATCCGTTGACTCTGGTGAGACATTCACTCTTGATCCTTGGACAATCACTGTTGAAGAAGATGGAGTAATACCTCAATTTGGCCGTGAACTTGATTTATCTGTGAAATATCTGTTTGACGCTATGGTGGTAGCTGAATGTATGCTACCTGGTTATGCTCTCCCATTTATGCATATTGAGGCAAGTAAGACTTTTACCCCTATGATAATACCCTCTTATCGTCGTACTGAGATTATGACTGAAAATGTTGTAAAATCTATTGGAAGCACAGATGTTGAATATCTTCAGCTTCAAGATCATATTCCAAATGGTTTTGAACCCCCAACCCAAGAAAATGTTGAAATACTAAAAGGAGACAAACAACTGTCAGACAGCGAATACAGCTTAGAAGTGACAGAGGATAATCTTATTCTCACCATAGAAAATCTTGAATATACTTCTCTAGGGGCA
>CAZALJ010000121.1:0-6069 GCA_964485715.1 uncultured archaeon | reverse complement strand
TTTCATTGAGACTTCTGCCAAGACCGGGGTAAATGTACCTCAAGCTTTTTCATTACTCGGTACTAATATTCTAAAGTTCATAGAAAATCACCGAATGCCTCCGTTACTGACATCTTGGTCATAATGATATTTAACAGAAGTGAAGAAAGGCCAGAAGGAAAGGTTTATTGTACTAAAGTTAATGTGACCTCCACTTCAGTTCCTTCTCTATAGATGCTCCTCACCTTGATTTTTCCTTTATGTTTTTCAATTATCCCTCGAGCGATGGATAGTCCAAGGCCAGTTCCTTGTCCGATTGTTTTAGTAGTAAAGAAAGGTTCAAAGACTCTAGGAAGATCTCCTTTTTTAATTCCAATCCCATTGTCTTTAAAATTAATAATAATTTTATCTGTCTCTTTAACAACGGTAATTTGGATCGCTGGTTTCCTATCAATGCTTTCAGTAAATGAATCAACTGCATTTTTTAAGATATTTTGAAAAGCTTGGTGTAATAGTGATTTATCTCCTACGATTTCAATATCTTCTTCTATCTCGGATATAGTAGTGATATTTTTTTCTGAAAATTCTGTGTCAAAAAAGGTTGAACTGATCAATTCTTGGATCAATGACTTTAAATTAAATTTACTTGGGGAAAGATGAATTTTTCTGGAAAATTGGAGAAGTTCTCGGACAATTTTTATGCAAAGCTGTGTTTCTTTTTTCACATCTCCTAATTCCTTTTTTAATTTATCTTGATCTAGAGGAACTGCTTGATTATCTGCTACACTCAACAGATATTCACCAATAAGATTAATATTGGCTAGTGGGGTATTCAACTCGTGAGCAACGCCAGCAGCGAGCTGTCCTACAGCAGCAAGTTTATTTTTTTCAACTAATTCTTCTTGGAGTTCGGTGATATCCCGACCACTTGCTTGAACTTCTTCCACCTCTCCAGAACTATTCAAGATAGGTGACATATTCCATTTTATTGCCCTAGTTCCCTTAGGAACAATTATTAGATTTGTGAATCCTTCACTGTGGGTTTTAGTTTTTCCAATGTTCTTCAATAGAGATTCAGTATTATTTACGTCAGTTGGATGAATAGAATTAAGAATATTTTCACCAATCATATCATCTAATGATTTTCCAAAGAATTTTAATCCAGATTTGTTAATAAAAGTGCATTCTCCCTCTAAATTAACTCTTAGAATCATTTCTTGAGCAATTTCCGTAATATTTTTGTATTTCTCTTCTGACTCTTGTAAAGCTACTTGCATCTTTACTCGATCAGTAACATTCTGAAGAGTGAGAATTAATCCTGTAATTTCATTGTTTAAGCTTTTTGTTGGTATTAAGCTCCAATCCCAATATGAAACTCCGCGTTCAGGGTGTTCAGCATATTCAAATGGTTTTGCATCAGCGTAATACGGTTCTCTGGTTTTGACTACTCTTTTAAAGATCTCCTCGTTTTCTTTATTAGGGTATAAATCAAAATGATTCAATCCAGGAAAGTATTCAGGCTCGTGCTCATCAGCCGATGCATACGCTCGATTCACCCATACAAAGTTTAACTGTGGATCTAAATAGGCTATACATGTATCAGTTGTGTTAAATACATTTTCGAATAGTTGATTAATTTCATTTAGTTGTTCTTTGGATTCCATTAACGATTTTTCGGTTTTTTTTCGCTCAGTAATGTCAAAGGCAAATTCTATTATCCTTATTACATTTTGATTATCATCAAAGATGGGTTGGCAATGTAATTCATAGATCATTGGAGTACCAGCTTCATTGTAGTGAATATGTTCCATCACAACTGGCCTTTTCGATTTTTTAACTTCTTCTAGAGGGCATGGGTGATCTTTACCTGAACATGGTGATTTTCTTCCGTGTGTAATGTTATAACATGTTTTAGGGGGCTCTGATTCACCAAAAATCGTTTTGAAATATGAATTGGTCAGTTCCAGGGTGTAATCTCTAACATCAATTACATAGAAGGGATAATTGAGAGATTCAATCCCATCTCTATACAGTTGGCCCTTTTGCAGGCTTACTCCTCCTTTTATTCAATCATTAGAGCTCAAAATGCTTTTGAACTATACTTTTAACCATTTGAATAGCTTATGTGTTTTCATATTTGTAGAGTTCGACCAACATCATAAATAATGGATTTCGCTAATCCTACAAAAAATAGTGTCAACAGTGGCTGATACAATAATCCAAAATAACCAATTGATTTTTTGAAATTACAGAATTATCTTTCAAGTATATCTTAGAACCTTAATCCTAGATCCAGGATCCAAAAAACCAACTTTTTCTAAAACAAAAATAATTTCTCCAAAATAATCCCCACGGGGAGTTAAGAAGTAGAGATTCTTGTCTTTTTCCAAAATACCTTCTTGTACTAATTTTTTAATATGAAAGGCAAGACCAGATGAACTTTCAATTTTCATTTCCTCAAAAATTTTATTAAAATTCAATTTCCCGTTTGTTTTCAGAAGATTTATTACATTTTTTCGTATAGGATGCGAAATAATACTTATAATATCATTAAATGCCTGAACTGAGACTAATGATAAAGCATCGTGTAATAATGCCTGATATACATTCGTAGAAGGGATTTTTTGATCAATAAGCAATATAAGAGAGAATTCTGAGGAAAGGATCTCTTGGCGTAAATTATCAATAAAACGCCTAATATAAGCCCATTTATGTGTTATTACTAGTTTTTCAATACCTTTGAAGATAATAGTTCCTTGTGCATTCGTTGAAACGAATTCCTCTATTTTTTGTCTTAATAAATGCAGCTTTGCGGGAGCTATCATTTTTTCTCCCTCATTAAACCCGATTCGTATAATTGTTGCCTCATCGATTTCGTATTTCTCTCTTATTTCATCTGGGTCTACATCTGAAACAATTAAAAATGGAGTAACATGTTCATTAAAGTCAATCTGCTCAAATGAATCTTTGATTATTGTTTCACTCATAATGATAGGTTGTGAAAGGCTTTCCCGTAATTTTAACTCCCTTTCTACTTCTTTTAATTTTGTTTTCAAATTAGAGATTTCAAATGGTTTTAATAAATAATCATACGCCCCAACTTTCATTGCTTCTACAGCTGAATCAATAGTGCCATAACCAGTTACTACAATGCTCACTATGTTAATTCCCTGGTTCCTTAATTTTTCGATCAAATCAATTCCCGAAATATCCCCCATTTTTAAATCAGTTACAAGGAGGTCAAAATCTTTTTCTGCGATTATTCCTAGTGCTTCCTTTCCTGATAGCGCTAAGCTGACTTCATGCTGATCCAAAAGCAAAATTTGTTCTAATTTCTCTAAAAAGGTCTTATTATCATCAACGATTAGGATTCTCATATTTTAATTTCCTTTTCAAGAATTTACAAATGTCTTAGATTGAGATACTGTCCTATTCCTCGTTTAGAAGTAAATTTTTGATCAGATTTTAAAAATAATTAAGTAAAATTCATTTGATTTGAAATGATTATTTGTTAATTTTTCTTATAACTAATCTCTTTTGATTTTCGAATTAAATGTTAAGTCAAATCAAAATCTATACCTGAGTCGTATTCTCACAACTCAATTTAATTTGAGTAAATTCTTTCAAAGACAACATTCAGTTAACTGGAATCAACTATATAATTTAAGAGGGGTATAATTTACTTCTACTTCTAACCATTGTAATAAAATCGCAAATGAACCATTTATGGAGGGTACTCCATGAAACATGATGAAATTGATAGGAAAATTCTAGAGATTTTGGATCAGGACGGTAGGACTAAATTTACAGATATTGCTAAGTTTATTCAAAGAACTGAAGGTACTGTCAGGAATCGCATTAGACGATTACAAGAGAAAGGAATTATCCATGGTTTTAAAGTAGTAACCTTCCCTGAAAACCTTGGATATGAAATCCAAGCTATAATCACATTTCATCTTGAGCCTAGTTATGAGAATTATGTTCAAATGGAGCAATTACCAGACCAAGCAAAACAAAGTCACAGTAGACTTCTTTCTCTCTATCGAGGCAACGACGAAAATATGTTTATGCTTGAGGTTCTTTCTAGGAACTTCCAAGACCTTACCGACTTCATTTTAAAACTAAAAGACTTCAATGGCGTTTCAAAGATCGACAAATTGATTAAAGTGGAGCGAATTTATGAACATATTTCTTAGATTGATCAATTCACAAACTTGGACTGTTACCAAAACTAGAAAAATTTTTCTTCATTTTTAAAGGTTTAACGAATGAAAGGAGGTCACCAGTCTGACCATCGAATTGGAAGAGGATTTTGTGCTTCAATCACGAGCTAAGATAGAGCTCGTATGCCCTTGGTGTCACATTCACAGCGTTTCTGCTATTGTAAATCATCGTATGCTTCGCTTAAAATGCTCTGAATGTGGGATGGATGCTTTTATCTCTCGTATTCCTCGCAATAAGAAACTTAGTGATTATATCACTCGAAGATTGATCCCCTGATGTACTTAAAATGAAACATTTTGCTTTAAGAATCGGTTTGTCACCTATTGAGGATTTAAGATTAAATTCAATAAGATCGTAAGTTCTATGAAAAAAGAAACATTATGATTTCGAACCTTTCCTGAAGCTGTATTCAGAGTATTTTTTACTTCTTGATATTTCATCTAGCCTAATATTTCCCCGCATAATCTTCGCGAAGACTCACATCTATCAGAAGAAGCTCTATGTCAGCTTGTGTGGTTAATTTCACTTCTTTCTCGGAGAGTACCTTCGCTGCACCAAATTCTGGTATAGATTTTCCATTGATCTGTACTTCTCCTCCTTCTAGGACAGCGACATATAAGCCATGCTTTTCTTTTAATTCATATACCACACTTTTATTCCTCTCTAAAAAACAGGAATGGACTTGAGCGTTGGATCGGATTCGAAGGGTCCCATTGTGTTCATTTGATACTAGTGGTAGAATTGTATTTGTGCGATCGCGTTTTTTGACTTCTTTTTGACTTACTGCAGGGTCAAGATCGGGTTTTTCAGGATAAAACCAGAGTTGAATAAAGCGCATTGGTTTATAGGGGTTATTGTTTATTTCAGAGTGATACATGCCCCTGCCAATTGTCGTATGTTGTACCCATCCTTGTTTCAGTATTCCTCCGAGGCCATGTTCGTCCGCATGTCGAAACTCCCCTTCAGCAATGTATGTTACTACTTCATTTCGTCTATGAGGATGCAATGGCCAGATTGATCCTGGCGATAAGGTATCATCATTGAAAACACGTAATGTCCCAAAATGGACATAATCCTTATCGTAATAACGATCAAACGCAAAGTGCCACCGTCCCTGAAAAGTTCCATTTTGAATCTCTCCTTGAATATGGTAAAGATCCTCTGGCTTTCTAACAGTTATCATTGGTATTAACTCTCATTAACAATCGTTAATTCTCTCAATCAGTAATAATTCTTTAGAATTTTTATGATTATTTTAGTATTGTTCGTAAATGGTTTCTATCTTCTACTATAATCTCTATAATTTGTGAACTCAATTTTATTTCCCTCCTATAATTTATTCAATGTAATAGACTGTGGAAATCATATAACAGAAGTGAAGAAAGGCCACCTTGACGACATTATTTCTCAGGACTCTAATTTTTTGTGATTTATTCCACATATTGATTTCATAAAGTTAAATTACCCATTTTTCACCTGGAACCATTTCTTTGAAGACTACATTATGATCGTTACAAAAAACTGTTAGATAAAGATAGAGATGGATAGATAAACATAGAAAATATTGTTGATGGATTGCATAGAACGAAAGAGGTTAAAATTCATGGATTCTTTTTTTGTGACAATAAAAAGGAATTCTTTAATCTCACTATCAAAACTAAGATTAGAATGGTTACTATACCATAATCAGTATAATTGGTAGTATTTGCGTCAGAATCCGCTGGTGCGTCTGAGAAAATCCATTTCAATCCGTCAATGAATCCAGGACGTACTATCGTACTATGATCATATTTCTCATAGATTTTTCCCATAAATCTAAAATCGTTATAATTTCTACTATTCAATCTGTTGGTGAGATTCTGATTT
>CAZALJ010000120.1:3388-6078 GCA_964485715.1 uncultured archaeon | reverse complement strand
AACTGATAATGAGGCTATTCAACATCAGCTTGCATCAGTCGCAGATTATTTTCTTCTCCATGATAGAGAGATCTATCAACGAGCTGATGACAGTGTTATTCGTATTCATATGTTGAACGAATCAGAATATCCCTTGCTTATACGAAGAAGCCGGGGTTATATTCCTGAACCTATCCAGTTACCATGGTCTTCTTCTCGCCGTATAGCACTAGCATTAGGAGCAGAAATGTATAATGTTGGAGCTCTGGGGATTGGTGGTCGTTGCTTTCCAACCCAACACATAGGTCATATGACTACAATCGAAAATGAAGACTTTTTTAATGAGACTATTGATCATATGAAAGCATTATTAGGAATTAAATCCCTTGACGCCGTTGGTGGTGACCTTCATCCGCAATTTTCCACCACTCGAATAGGCCAGCAGCTCGCGTCAGAGTTGAATATCCCTTTTTTCCAGTTCCAACACCATTTTGCTCATTTAGGTGCTTTGGCTTTAGATGCTAATGTCGATCCAGAAGAAAAAATCATCTGTGTTGCTATAGACGGAACAGGTTATGGTGAAGATGGAACAATTTGGGGAGGGGAGATTCTTCTTGGTGATTATTCGGAGTATAAGCGGGTAGCCCATCTAGAGAAACAAATCCTTTTGGGTGGAGACCAGGCTATTTCTCACCCATATAGAGTCCTACTGGGCATTCTTCTTTCTAACAATTCTCTTGAAGATGTAACCACTGTGTTTCAAAGAATTCCTTGGTTATCTTGGATTCCACAAACCTCAGATTACCTGATTGTTGGCAGACAATTAGAAAAAATCATAACTCACAGATCAGTAGAGGGGGGTCATTTAACATCGAGTTGTGGACGGCTTTTAGATGCTATCAGCGTTCTCTTAGGTGCTGCAAAGAACCGAACTTATGAGGGTGAACCAGCAATTAAACTAGAATCGTTTGCTGAAAAAGCAATAGAAAAATCAATTGAATTTGAACTTGAACTAACTTCAAAGCTCACAACAAGCGGAATGATTGAAATTCAAACCTCTTCCTTAATTCATGACCTCTGGGAACGAATTCAACAAAATCAAAATCGTGAAAAACTTGCCTTATCAGTGGAAAGAGCTATTTCAAGAAAATTTGCCGAAATTGCTTTGGATCTTGCAGAAAAACATGGAGCTTCGAAAATTGGGTTGTCAGGAGGAGTATGTTATAACCGTGTGATTTTTACTGAATTCTATCGATATATTTCCAAATATGGGAATCCAAATTTTCTCATTGCACATAAACAAATTCCCTGTGGTGATGGAGGAACTGCAATTGGTCAGGTTCCGCTGATTCTGGCTAAAATCCTCTGAGAGAAAATAAGACTCTTTTTACAAGAAAAATAATTTTTATTGAAAGAAGTCCTTTTAAGAATACCTTTAAAACTGCTAGCTCTGTATTAACTCTAGAAAAGAATAGCCTTTCTCTACCCCGTTTCTTAAACATCCTATGAGAGAAGAGATTAAAATGACTGCACCAGATGAACAAAAAATAAAGCCTTACCAAGAATATTTATCAGATTTATTTCAAACACTAAATTTCCTTAAAGACCAGTCTTTATACAACCGTGATGAGTTATATAAACAACTAGCTACCGTTGAGGATGCATTAGAGACAGTATTAAACTGGATAAAATTGGAGAAGAGTGGTTTAAGGAATTTCGAGACGATTTTAGAATGGGCTGAAATCCTGGCTCAGGAGACTACGATCAATAAGGATGAAATTCGTTATCGGTTACGAGTCGTTCTTCAACCTCAAGTTGAATCCTTTACCCAAAACCTCACCACATGTGAGAAAAGCGCATTAAAAATGCTTGACGCTGTAAATAAAAACTTGGAGGAGCTCCCACAATTTTTGAAAGACTTTCAACAGATCAACTTCAAGCTCCTAAGTATTCTAGGATATGAACCAGAGACTAAAACCTCACATCTAGATCTGGCATTAGCTAATTTATACCAGGGACGCTATCTAGAATTTGAACATGAATTAAAAGCATTGAATGACAATTTGAGTCCCCCTAAAACAGATGAAGACACAGAAACAGCCCTTTAAATTCAGTAAAAGCTTCAATTTATAAGATAGGAAAATTGGTTGGAAATCTTCACATATCTAAATTGGAAAAGAAGGTATTGAATTTTGTCACGTAAAAATCCCAAACTGGTCTTTATTCAGAGCATTGCAGAGCAACAACGGCGTCTTGATCAGGAAATATCGTCAGAAGCTAAATCAGCAATCAAAATTCTTCAACGACAACCTAAGTCTTATTACTCAATATTGGATGTCGAAGAATTAGTTGAAAAACTTAAACAAAAGATGCAGACCATTAACAAGGCAGCACACACAGAATTCTCTAAAAAGGGACTTAAAGACGTAGATAGCCTCGATTTACTTGGTTCCGAGGTTACTCTTATCACGAATGAGGAATTTGAACAACTTAAAGAAGAAAATTTGGAATTAAAAGAGAAAGTATCTGATATCAACGCGTTAGAAATGAAAATTGATGATCTCCAAATTTTGCTCGATGAAAAAGAAACAGAAGTTGCTCAATTAAAAAACCAGTCTGGTGTTGTTACGGGAAAAGTTTCATCCCAAATTGAGGACTTAAACCGTCTCCAAGAAGCTCTTGATGAAGCTCAACGTGATACAAAGAAAGCT
>CAZALJ010000120.1:0-3288 GCA_964485715.1 uncultured archaeon | reverse complement strand
AAGCTCAACGTGATACAAAGAAAGCTATACAAGACCGTGAAAAGATGGAAGCAGAATTTGAGACTGTTGGCAACGCTTTAATGTCCGCACGGCTCGAAATAGAACAACTACAACAAGCATTAGGGAATAAAGATCAAGAAATTGAGAATTTATATTCTGAAAAAAATATTCAAATTGAAAACTTAAAATCAGAGATTCAAGTGCTGAGTTCTCATTCCAAGGAAAATGTTAAACTAAAAGAAACTGTTACAGGACTTCAAAAAGAAATTGAGAGTATTAAAGATGATCATAGGGTACGATTTGAGCAACAAGAGGCAACCTTTAAGGAAAAACTCCAAGCACAGGAAGAGGAAACAAAACAATTAACCCAACAAATTCATGATATAGAACTAAATACAAATCAACTTAAAGAGCAAATTTCAAAATTAGAACAAGAAAATGAGGACTTGTTACTAGATACAGGGGAAACAAGTCAAGAAGCTATAGCTATTCGTAATAAATTTGAGGAAGCACAACAAGCTCTCGAACAGAAAGAAGATGAGAATAGGGAACTACTTCTTAGAGTAGAAAAGAGTGAAAAAGAGTCTCAACAATTTTCAGAACAGCTAACTAAGATGAAGGAGGATTATAAACAAATAAAACAAGATTTTGAGATGTTAACTTTAGAAATAACGACTCGAAAACAAGAATTAGGGGAAAAATCAGCAGAAACTGAAGAGATTCAAGATAAATTAGCTAGCTCTTCAGAAACCATAGATAGTCTTCAAAATGAAAATAGATCATTAGAAGCTCGAGTGAAAGATTTGGAAACAGATCTGAAAAGTAAAGACGAACGGATCCATGCAATTGAATCAGATCGTGGTGAATTACGAGAAACTCTTACGAGCTTGAAAATTGATCACGAAAAACAAAAAACGTCTCTAGTAGATCTCAAAACCCAGCTTGGGACAAAAGATCGTGAATTAGAGGAGAAACAAAAGGATTTGGAAATACTAAGAGAAAGACAAGAAGAAATTGCTCAACAGGCTGACGACTTCCGTTCGAGACAAGCCGAGGTCACACGCGAACGTGATAAATATGAAAACACGATAAAAAATCTTCAAACACAACTGGATGACGTTAAAAACGATAAGGATCGGTCCGATAAGAAGGTAAAAGAAATCAAAGCTGATTTAAAAGGAAAAGACACAGAAATCACAACTTTAACTAGAACAAATAAACAACTAGAAGAAAAAACCGCGAATTTAACAACTGCTGTTGAAACTCTTCGAATTAATCTTGCTAAGAATCCTAAATATGCAATATTATTTGTTCTTCAGGATATCCAACAAGCGAGCACTTCCGAATTAGCCAAGACTGTTGCTATCCAAAATGTCTTTGCAACCCGTCTGTTGAAGGAGCTTGAATCGGAGGGATGGATTAGTTTCGATGAAGAAAATGATCAGGTTACGCTGAAAAAAGCGCTTCTAGAAATTGATTAACAAATTGTTCATTGCTCAGTTTGGGACTCAGAAATGAATTTGAAAGCTATTCTCAAAACGTGCCAAGGAAATCTTGTAGGTCTCGATGAAGAGGTTCATTTAATTCTTGCAGCGATTAATAGTCAAATTGCAACCGTAATTGAGGGAGAGTCAGGAACAGGAAAGACCGAACTGGTCAAAACTGTCGCAAGAGCTCTCGGACGACCTTTTTATCGAGTTGATGGCGATGAAAACCTTACGATCACCCATCTCCGAGGATGGTTTGACCCACCGTTGGTTATGAAAACAGGTTTTGGAGCAGAAAGTTATATTCCTGGGCCATTAGTGAATGCAATGCAACAGGGGGGTTTATTTTTCTTTAATGAAGTAAACCGCGCCCCAAGTGAATCCATAAATGGTGTCCTCGCAGCACTGGATGAACGTCAAATTGAAATACCCCAGCTTGGTCAAGTTCAAGCAACAGATGAATTTTACTCTATTTTTTCTCGAAATCCTACAGAATATGTTGGTACAAATCCTCTACCAGAAGCTTTTTTCGATAGATGTATTCTAATTCGTCTTGAACACAAATCTGGGGAGGAAGCAAAAAAAATTGTGAGACTCCGTACAGAATGTACTGATGATGATTTAATGGTAAATATTGTTAGTTTTACTGACAGAACACGATCATCTACGTATTTTGAAGCAGGAGCAAGTGTCCGTGCTGCCATTCAGCTTACTCAACTACTGAAAAATAGACCAATAACTCCAGATGTTGTTTTTCCTGCTATATATGCAGTCTATTCAGGAAAAGTTAAATTACACCCTGATGTCGCTAAAACGGTTGAAGATTGCCTCGCGGCAATCGCGGAACCAATTTTTTTCCCTATTGATACAAAAAAAAAACCCTAGACATTGATCCCGCCTCTCTCTTACAAGGTGTATCGACTCCTGAAATAAGAAAACATTCGTTATTACTCGAAACAGTGTATGAATATCAGTTACAAAAAAAAATGAACGTAGAGACAGCTTCAAACTTTGTAAAACAGGCAGTAGAAACACGAAACCTTCGAGTTATAGAGGTTATCGCAGATTCTCACCCTCGAACTGTTGTAGAAGTCTTACAAGCGGATTTTAATAATGTAGGTTTCATCCTTGAATCTAGTTCCTTATTTTTTCAAATCAAGGAATTTTTCTCACCCCAAGAAAAACAATTACTCTTACGAAAGCTTATTCCTAGATTATTTAAACAAGCTGAAAGGATTTTTCATACTATCGATCGATCAAGATATCCAATGAAAATTCCCTATTTTCCTGGTCGTTCATGGCATGTGGAAAAAACAATTGCAAATTTTCTTCTTTCGGGGGACACTTATTTTACCTACAAGCATGTTATTTGCACTAAAAAGGAAGGAAAGCGAAGATGTATTGTCTTATTAATTGATAAAAGTCATTCAGTATTAATTTATCTTAAGCTGATAATTCTTGCTTCTATTCTATGTAGTTTAACTCTAAACATAAAAGATATTGCCCTAATTGGTTTTGATACCCATCCAGAGGTCATTAGAGGCTTCACTGATTCTCAAATGACAACACAAGATGTTATTAGCAAATTAGTTAATATCCGTTCTGGGGGAAAGACTGATATCTATTCAGCTTTACAGGCAGCAAAAAAAGAATTTTCTCATCATATTGGTCGTAAAAAAACGCTTGTAATTATTTCTGATCTCCTTGCCACGAGCGGTATGGATTTTCTACCTATCCTTAAACGAATGGAGGATGTCCGCATTATCCTCACTCCAAGACGCCAGACATTACAACTTACTGC
>CAZALJ010000119.1:0-6083 GCA_964485715.1 uncultured archaeon | reverse complement strand
GATTTTGAAATTCTTTAGATTTCAAAATACCTCCCATTATTTGCCATGTTTGAAACATACGACGTCCAGCAATTCCATATATACTAGCACCTTTACTTACCATGAGCGAATTAATATCAAACTCAATTGGACCAGGGAAGAAGCCTAATAAGGAAACACGTCCACCATAAGTTAATGCTTCTAATCCCTGATAAAGGGCATGAACGTTACCAGACATTTCCAGAAGAATATCCACACCATTTCCATCAGTCTCATTTTTGATAATTTTGGGGATTTTATCTCCTTCCTCGCGAGCATTAAACACTATATCTGCACCTAATTTTTTAGCCATTTCAAGTCTTAACATATTTCTACCTCCACCACTAGCAAAGACCTGTGCTGCTCCAAACATCTTTACAACTGGAATAGACATTAATCCTATTGGGCCACAACCAGTAATAAACACATTTTTACCTGCAATCCCTTCGTCTTCCGTTAAACCCTTTGGAAAAACTGTATGAACTGCATTTCCTAGCGGATCCTGGAGAGAAGCGAGAGCTGGATCAAGATTTGCATCGTTTTTAATTAAATTGATTTCTGGAAAAACGCCAAATTCAGTAAATATTCCATCCTTGTCAACGCCAAAAATTTTGGTATATCGACAAATGTGCATTCGATCACTACGACATTGGTAACATGTACCACAAGCCTCATGACACTCGAGTGAAATTTTGTCTCCTATCTGGATGTTCTTCACATCAGTGCCAATTTCTACGACTTCTCCGCCCAATTCATGGCCAGCGATAAATGGGATGGCTGGAGGTAATCGTTTTTGAGCCCATAAATCAAATTCCCACATGTGATGGTGCAGTATAAGTACTTCATGTACAGTATAAATCTGTACCACATATGGAAGCGACATCAACTTTAATTTTGACTTCATTAGCATGTGTTATCTCAGGTTCGGGAACTTCTTGGATCTCGAAACCTTTTTCCTCTTTTGTTTTCATTATTGCCTGCATCATTTACACCTGGTAATTTCAATTACAATAAGGGTCTTTCTGCTGTGTTATCAAGATTATAAACAGAATAAAGCAAAGAACTTGGTGCAAAAAATAAAAATAATTGCATATAAGACTTTTATGTCATCCAAGAATTTACTGGAAAAATATCCTTCCTAGCTTCGCACTTGTGCATTAAATGCAAAACGATCAAGATCCTCGATTTCAGTGATTCTATAGGCTCTACAGAACTTGTAAAGCAGTTGCCTGGCATAATTATCGATTTTGCCATGTTTTTTCCTGTGTTGAATCTCCTTTTTAATGGCTTTACGCAAATGTTTACCTTTCCGATCGAAATCAGTCAGAATTACAATTACTGGGGCTTGAAGAGCTACATCAACTAATTCATTGAGAGGCCTTTGTCCCTTCTCAATAATATTCCCTGTTAAACCTAATAATCGTAGTGTCTTGGTATCTCTTTTTCCTTCGACTATAAAAAAAGCATCCTCACCAAGTTCATTACAGTATTGAATGAACTTAGACAGGAATAATTGTAGCTCGGTCTCAAACACTTAGCCCACCCATATTTGATACTATTAAAACAATTGATAGTTCACAATCTGCATGTTCATGATTACTACTAGCATATCTTGTGTTAATTCTGTTCGAAAGTAGATTTAAATTTTAAAATCCAATGTTTCGGATGACTTTCTCATCCTGCAGGTTCATCTTACTCTCTTTATAAATATAGTAGTTCAATTGATGTTAGGGTTATTCAACTTCCTGTTTTTTCATTTTTACGACCATTTGAAAATTTTGAGCCAACGAGTCGTAAAAATCAACAAGCATCTCTAGGTCATCGGCCATTAATGATCCACCTCGACCAATCTCACCAACACGTCGGAGCATCAGCCTATCAGCTTCTCCTAGGCCAATTGCGTAGAGAACCGCCTCAGGACTCTCTTCTATTTTCTTTCGAACCACAGGAATTGGATTTACTCCAAGGCCATTACCCTTATTGGGATTGCCATCAGTTAAAACTACAATCATTGTAGGATTTCGCTTGTTTATCGTTGGATTCACTTCGAAATTTTCTATACTGTTATAAGCCTCATCGAGTGCTCCCGAAAGGAAGGTGAGACCCGAGCTTTCTGCCGTTTTCTGAACGACATGACCAATAATGCTTTCAATTCCAGCTTTTTTTGTTTCTCCAACGCAAGAAATGACCTGAGAGTCACCTAAAGCAAATTTTTCAACGTCTCCAGAGAAAGTTATGAGAGAAACCTGTTCTCCCCAGCCCTTTGCGATTTTTAGGCTCATGAACAGCATGATCGCAAAACTTGCGGCATCGACACGAGATACTTTTTTCCCTTCTTCAAATCTCCCGAGAAAAGCATTTAATTCCTTAGTTTCTTCTAAACCTTTCTTAAGTCCTTCCAGAGCTCCGCTAATATTCTTTACTTTCATGTCTTTTTTCTGCATACTACCTGAAACATCAAGAACTAAGACGGCATTAAAGCTCATCTCGGTGAATGGAATGATGTTGATTTCAACTTCGCGACCAGTAGGATCAACAATACCAATCTCACCCTCTTGGACGGCTGGTTCCGAACCCATGAACCTAACTGTTATGCTGCCTATCGGGCAGTCTTCCCAAGCAATCTGTAATCCTGAAAATACTGGCCTATTTCGAAGTACATTAGATAACTCTTCAAATTCAGTAGCTATCCATAAGATTGCTTCTTCAACTTCTTGACCAGCGAGTGGTTCGATGCCTAGTTTAATGGATTTAATACCTGCAGCTATTTTTGCAGGTTCCACTTCAACATGGTCTCCATCGCTAATGTTTGCCGAATTGAGCACACTATTGTCAACAGCAATAGTACCCTTGGAAACTTCATCAGATGATAATATTTGAACCGCGCCCCAGTCTTCCCACTCGGTGGAAATCTTGACAAAATCAAATTCTTCAACATTAACGCTGCTGATATCAGCAGGGTGCATATAAGCACGGCCTTCAATATTTCCAACGTTTACAACACTAAGTTTAACCATTCAATTACCCTCTTCAGGATTATTTTCTGAATAACTTTTAAAATTCTTATCTAACATTATTCTATATCGGTATTCTTAATCTTTTTGAAAGTGATTTTATTAAGAAAAAACCAGTTTTTTAATTTACAGAGTTAAATCATACCTTTCTTCATATGTAGCTGCCTGTTCACCTTTACTTTGGACTCCAATTGGATCAGAAATGAGATTTAGTGGAATTAATCCCATTTCGTTTCGTATTTCAACATCAAAATAGAGATAACCACAACCCTTTGGTGTTTTAAACTTGATATTCGGGATGACAAATTCATCCCCAGCATCAATGTCTCTTTTGATCCGAAAATTTGCTAACCGTTTAGTCTGTCCTCCAGGGAGGGTATTCACATGAATTACTATAGTTGCATACGGCATTGATTTAATAAAATGAAAAACAAAGTTTACTTCATACTGTTTTTTCGGTTCAACGCCTTTCCATAAATTATTTCTTTGCGTAGGGTCTACTGTAAAATTCCAATCTGCAAATATCTCTTTCATGATTGGGACACGGATTGTTTTAAATGAGCGATTCTTAGTGAATCGTCCGATTGTGGTTCTAGAAACAATGTAAAATGGACTATGTTGATAATTGACTAATAAATCGATGCTACGAGCTACTTCCAAATTTTCTTTCGGTTTTAAATTAAATTTGGTGTAATAAATTGGAACTGGATCTGTAAGGGACTGAGTCACGAGAAAAACTTCCAATTCTCCCCGCTCCGTACGATTTGACTCATTAATTGCCTGAAAAACACACTCTACGAGACCATAGTTCCCTGTTACGTAAAATTCTTTTGGAACAATTGGTATCTCATCTTTGCGAGTCAGTTTAAACGAAAACTTTTTTGGTAATAGGCTTTCATTGGTTGCAGTAATAGCCTTTACACTAACCGTTATCTCGCCATACAAATCTTTAAGATTGAATGAACAAGGAATCCTAGTCATTCCTCTTTTTTCAAGAGTAGAAATATCAATAGAAGTATTTACTTTTGATTTTACTGGTTTTCCTTTTCCCTTCGCATCAAAAATGAAAGTAATGGGGTTATTTTGAAATTTATACATAACTTTCTTGATATCTCTAAAACTTATGTCAATGTACCCAAAAACTTCTGATCCAGAAACTAATGACGGAAAAATGGCAGAAACCTTTTTAGGGGCTGGTTTAAAAGCTACACGTTCAGCTTTAAGATGTGCTTTGAAGAATTCTCTCCTCTTCACTTCTATTTCCTTTCTACGAGTTTTCATTACATTTGCAATTTTGGATTCAATTTTCTGGTACTTAGCTTCGACCTCTATTGTTGGTGAGAACACTTCAAGGTCCTCGCTTTCTTCAAATGCTGAAATTATCGTTTCTTCTTCTACAATTTCAGCTGGTACCTCAATAGCTGGAGTAGTTGCTTTAACAACAGGCGCGGTAACTTTAGCTGTTTTTCGAGCTGCTTTGACCAAAGCTGTTGGTTTCTCAACCTTTATTCTTGGTGTAACAATAGGCTTCTTTTTCTTAGGTTTCTTTCGCGGGACTTTCTTTGGGGGTTTTTTTGGCTTTTTAGGTGGTTTTTTCTTCTTTGGTTTTTTAATTACCCTTGGAACAGAAATTTTTCTCTTGGATAAATCCTTGCGTAGTGATTGTTGAAGAGTTGTTTCTTTAATTCCAATCTCAACCTTATCATCTACTTCGACTTGTTGTAAGGAGGAAAAGTCTCCATCTACGGCCAAAGGATAAGCATTTTCCTTGGTGTAGTATAAACTTGGAAGGAATGATATATTTTCTCCTGATGTTTTGTACAATGAGAGCAGATATTCTGCTACAGTAAGAGGTGGATCATATTCATTGGACCCAAGGATTGGTATTAAAATATAATTTACTAGATCTGATCCAAAGCCTTCGAGCTCATTTTGAACGAAAACTAACAGAGACTTAATGGAATGCATTAGTTTTGAAGCTTTCTTTCCTGTCGTGATATCATAATTATAGAATTTAGAGAAGTCATCGGTTAAACTATCGTCAGTTGTGAATTGAGCGAGCAAACCAAACTGAACTGACTTCCGACGATTTTCGTAGAGGCAACGTGATGCAACTTTTGGAGTTTTAATATTGTTTTCAAACATATTTTTGGCTTTCTGTGCGATAGCTTGGATCAAAAGAACAATAGCTAATCGAATTTCCGGCCAAGGTTGTGCATCAAAAAACCGTAATTCAATAGTACTGTAATCCGTGAAGGGGTATAAGTCGACCATTCTGTCATCTGGAGGAGCTTTTTTGACTGACTTAGCAAAATCGATTCTAGTAGACTTCTTATCTAATGCTGGTAGGTAAGTAGGAATATTTGGTCCCATTTGACCACTATTTTTCAGTAATCGGTACGAGTGAACACATCTACCAATAATTTGCTCTTTTCCATTGCTTTTTCGAATTAAAATTTTGCCACTTGGCTTTTTATCTAAGAAAGGAGATGTTGTACTAAGAGCGATTAAATGAGGCACAAAATTCCTAAGCATATTGTATATCGGAATCCGTAACTCAAGTGGCATTCCAATGTGTATATGCTCTCCGCATGTCAATCCACTTCTTACTCTTTTTTCTGTTGGATTTAATCCAATTGGAAGTAGAGCAACATCAGGGGGTAGGCCTTGAAGGCCTGCCGTAAATAATGTATCGATCCACCAATCTAACTCTTCCAAATACTCGCAAGGAGGAGTTACCAACTCAAGTAACCAGGTGATTTGTCCAATATTAGGATCTGGACCAAATACATTGACTCGAATAGTTTTTTTTCCAAGCTTGTAGTTGACAAAAACGAATTTTAACCGTCGTTCTCTTTTTATCTCCTCTTTGACTTCCACTTTCTTGATTTTTTTCAAGATTTCCTTGGGAGCGTGCTTATCCTTCTTTAATTTCTTAATAAAATCCGCTGCACCTAAAAACATCTTCTCCCACGCGTTGAGAAGCTCATCCCCAACTATTACTTCACCTGTTTTTCGGGAAACTAAATGGTTTTCTATCTCGATTCCGGT